>JAPPPH010000415.1 GCA_028817635.1 Verrucomicrobiales bacterium
ATCCTGATGCATTGGTCTGGGTGCCCTTAAGCCAAAATCACTGACCGTCTCAACCAGCGGTGTCCCAAAATGTCGCAACCAGATGTGATTCACCGCCACCCGGGCCGTCAGGGGATGATCGCGGTGCGTCAACCAGTTCGCCAGCGCTGTTCTTCGTCCGCTGCTGGTCTTCGGATAACCACCCTCCGAAGGCAGGGCATCCTTGTTCGGCGTGTTTATCAGGGACACCTGACTGAACGGTAGTGGTTCAAGGTCAGGTAACTTCTCAGCCTGAAGATCCGCAAGCAGTCTCTGAATCTTCTTTTCAGCCTCGGCTGCTTTTTTTGAGTCTAGCAGGTCTACTCTCGCCTTGGCCAAGCTGGCTTCGATTTGTTTTTTCCCCGCGGTCTCCGCCGAACCGTTGCCCTCTTTTCTGAAAACGGCGTTGTCCGCATCAACTCGCGCCTTGGCAAAGGCGTACTCCGCCTTGGCCAAGCGCAGTTTTGCTTTCGCCAGATTGATCGTCTCAACCGTTACAGGCGCCTTGCCCCCGCTACCTGCTTGTTCGAGAAGAACCTGAGTGGGCAAGCGCCTGATTTCAATGCCATGAAAATCCGCAACTGCATCGTAAGCAAGCAACTGCACAGCACCGGGTTGACGTCGCGGCAGGGTGTAGGCGAATAAAAATTCCCCATCCAACGAAACGTTGATCAACTGATCACGAACCTTCAGGCCAAGCGTGTAAATTTGATTCAGATTGATCGGCCTCTTGGCAACGGCCTGAGTGTACTCGTCCTTCCCGTTGATGGTGTGTGCCAAATGCACCTTGGCCCCGAATACACTGGCATACACGAAGTGCGAATTACCCCCGCTCTCATCGACGTCGAATCGAATCCCAGTCGATTTCCATTTTTGGCCACCGGTCGTTTTAAATTTCAGCTCCAGTTCGAAATCCCGGGGGTGGTTCACTTTTGAGCGAAGGTAGGTCGTGTCGAGGGAGGGTTTGGTAATGGAAAGCGAATTGTCCTGATACAGCGAATCACTGCCAAATACAGTCCAGAGATCCGGCCGGGGTTTGCTGAAGTCATCGGTCAGGATTGTCTCGCCCGCAACAAGCTTGATGCCTTCGCTTTTCGCCCGCTTCTCTTCCTGAGCCGCCTTCTCGAGTTTCAGTTTCTCCAGTTGAGATTCAGCCTCCGTGACCTTTGCCAACTTTTGTGAAAGGAATCCCTGCTGGACGAATTTCTGCATGTCAGGCCGCCAAGCTTCGAGCGGAAGTTTTACCGGCTTGGGCGGCTCCCATCCACTTGCCAAGAACGCCGGGGGAGCCGCGCTGATCTTCCTGTTTTTATCCGCCTTACTTTCCTCACCTCGCTCATGGAGATAAGTAGCGGCACCGAGGTTGCCGTCGTAAACACGGGTGATCCCGTTCTTCGCCAAATCCAACGGCCCCGGCATGGCATCGACGCGGACCTGATACGGCTCAAATATGGCCCGAAAACTATAGTAGTCGAGGTGATCAATCGGGTCGTATTTATGGTCATGACACTTGGCGCAATTCATGGTCAAACCCATGAAGGCCTTGCTCGTATGTTCAACCGTGTTATCGAGCCAGGTCGTTCGGTTAAATTTGTAGTAACTTCTGGCTAGAAAACCGGTGGCCGCGAGCGTCTCCAAATCCTTCGGGGCGATTTCATCAGCGGCCAACATCTCACGAATCATTTGGTCGTAGCCTTTATTCTCATTGAGCGAAGTAACGATCCAGTCACGCCAGCGCCAAAGCTGTTTCTGGCTGTCACGCACCTCTTCGCCAAGGCCGTACCAGTCCGAGTAACGCCAGATATCCATCCAGTGCCGGGCCCAGCGCTCACCGTAAAAAGGGCTGGCGAGAAGTTCATCCACAATGGATTCCCAACGCCGTTCATCCTGCAACTGATCCCCCGTGGGTGGTAGACCGATGAGGTCGAGGTAAAGGCGACGGATGAGAATCGTGCGTTCGGCCGGAGGCTGGGCCTTCAACCCGCGCTTGGCCAAGCGGGCCTCCAGCAGATCATCAATGGGATTGCCTGCGTTCCCCGGCAACGGCACGCGTCGTGGCACCTGAAACGCCCAATGCTCCCGCGGATCCGCCTCAGCTGTTTCGCTCTGCGGCACCGGCGCACCGGCTGCGATCCACTCGCGGATGGCCTTGATCTCCTCTGGTTTCAGCGGTGCTCCCTCCGGCGGCATGCGTTCGTCCGCGTCAGCCGCCGTCAGCCGCGCGAGTAACTCGCTCGGCTCCGCTTGGCCAAGCGCCAGCACATCCCCACCCTTGCTTCCTTTGCGCAGGTTTTCCGCTGAATCAACACGCAGCCCCGCCTTCTGCTTCAATGCCCCGTGACAGGCGTAACAACGCTCCTTGAGCACCGGCTTGATGTTACGCAGATATTCTTCAACACCTGCGTTTGCTATCATGGTGTTGAAAAGAAAAATGGCGAACAACCGGGTCATGAAGGCCAGATTCTTCTATCGACCAAACGGTAGGTCAAGTCAGCTCACAATTCGCCAAGTGTAAAATAAAATCAAAACACCATACCCAGACTCAGCAAAAAACGGTCGCCATTGCCATGATCCAGCGTGCCCTGGCGATTGTGAAAATCATGTTTCCACTCCAATCTCATATGAGTGACATCATTAAAATTCCAATAAAACGCTGGCCCAGAGAGAAGAGTCTCAGTTCCATTTTCTTTGTAAAGAAAGTCAGTCTCCCACAG
>JAPPPH010000502.1:0-1179 GCA_028817635.1 Verrucomicrobiales bacterium
ACATTGCTGAACATCACTAAATTGAGTTGAGGCGTTAAGAGAGTTTTTCGATGTTAAATCGGAAATTGTTCCCGAATCGATGTGCTGAATGTAAGATCTGCCAGCATTGATAGAATCAACTTTCTCTTGATCTATATCCAAACCTAAAACCTCGAGGCCCGACTCACAGAATCTAATACATAGAGGTAACCCCACATATCCCAAACCGACTACAGCAACTTTACTGAAATTTTTATTATCAGACATCTTAATCAAAAAACTGCCCGTCACATCTTAAGCAACGGGCAGAGTCGGTAATAACCTATGTTGTAATTCTAGGTTCAAACTTTCCAAGGGCCACGCATGGGTTGTTTGATGTAGCCGTTGGCTTCGTCATCGTTGATGAAGCGTTGTTTATCTGAATCAAACTTCAAGCGGCGGCGGGTTCGGAGGGCAATCTTGGCCAAGTTAACGATTGTGCAAGAGCGATGGCCGTTGACTTCGTTAAGCGCAAATTTTTTGCGTTCCTTGACGGCCTCGATGAAGTCGGTGACTTGCGGTTCTGGCTCAGGGAATTCTGCCAATCGTTTTTCCAAATCTGGAATGTCGGACTTGAATCCTTTGAACAACTTGCCGTTGGGGCCTTCGATGAAGGCGGCTTCCTTATAGCGGTTTTCTCCGTCCAAGATAATCTGTGTGCCGTCGGCGTATTTCATCCGAATTTCGCGCCATGGGAGCACAGCGTCGTGATGCTGGGGTTGCGTGTCAGCTTCGATTTGGACGGGACTTTCGTTGTCTTTGCCGAGGATGTACTGAACCGGATCGAGATAGTGTTGGCCCATATCACCCAATCCACCACCGTCATAGTCCCAGTAACCACGGAATGTGCCGTGCACACGATGCGGATGATAAGGCTTGTACGGGGCCGGGCCGAGCCACATGTCGTAATCCAGATTTTTCGGAACCGGCTGCTTGGTGAGATCTGTGCGGCCGCTCCAGTTGTGTTTCCAATTAAAGCCGGTAACGCCACTCACAGTTACCTTTAGTGGCCCGCCGAGGATCCCACTCATGACAAGCTTTTTGATCGGCTTTGCTTCAATGCCCATTCCATAAAAACCAGAACGGAAACGGAACCAAGTATTCAGTCTAAAAATACGCTTATATTTGTTGACCGCTTCAACGACTTTTTCTCCCTCGTAG
>JAPPPH010000502.1:1189-2729 GCA_028817635.1 Verrucomicrobiales bacterium
CTCGTAGATCGTTCGGCTCAAAGGTTTTTCACACCATATATCCTTACCTGCCTTGGCTGCCGCGATGGAAATCAGTGCATGCCAGTGCGGCGGTGTCGGCACATGAACGACATCAACGTCCTTTTGCTCGAGCACTTCGCGAAAATCCTTGTAGGCGCGAACGTCCTTCCCCCCTGCTTTTTGGGCATTCTTGAGGTGGTTTTCGTCAACGTCGCACACCGCCACCAACTTGGCCTTGGGATTGACGTTTTTCAGGTGACCCATGCCCATGCCTCCCACGCCGATAACCGCTTTGGTGACGGTTTCGCTGGGGGGCGTTTGGCCTTTGCCGATGACGTGGCGAGGGACGATGCTGACCGTGGCCGCAGCGGCGACCGCACGACCGGCAAATTGACGACGTGTGAGTTTGTTTTGCGTCTTCATAAAGCTGCTAAAGGGAACGTACCCCTACTCGCTGTGGAAATAAAGTATTCTAATGTCCCGTTCCGAAACTCGACGGAGAAGCGACCGGTATTTGCGGGGCGGATCTTTGCCGATTTGGGCAGTCACCTCCACATCAAAAGTCGCACTTTTGGTGGACAAATAACGTCGAATTTCGCTGAAAATATCGGGCGGCACCAATTGGTTTAGCTGCCCCAAATCCCTAAATGGCCCATCAACGGATGACCGGAACTCCAAAATATCTCCGGCGAATTGCGGATCCAACTCCATCCCCGGTAGCAAACCGAGCACCTCTGCCGAGGCGGTGTTGATGTTGACCAAGCCACCGGAGACTGCAGTGAAATATTTTTCGAACAACTCGTAGACCTCTGGGTTTTGCCTGAACCCGTTTATCATTTTCAACTCGGAGATGTGGTCCAGTGGCCCATTCTTGGCAAAGTACGGCGGGAATTCACCGAGGTAATCATCCGACTCTGCCCCGTTAATTCTCGCGTCGTCATCGGGATCAATCCAGTCCGCTAGCGAATCCATAAAGACATCCACGTCCGTCGACGGCACGCCGGCTTTTATCTCGAGGATATGCCTCAACAGCTCTGGACGCACGCTGTTGATGTTCAGTTTGCGTTCGCGGTCGGTGATCGTCACCGAAAACTTCCCTTGGCCAAGCGCCACGTTTTTGAGCGGCAACTGCTCCCAAGCCATCAGTTCATCCAGTGTATCTTGAGCCCGCCCCGGGCCCCCGGCCCACCGTTGGTGCAGTGCATCCATGTTTTCCTCGTTGGGAACCGGCTTGGAAAGAATGTAGCGAGCCAACTCCACACCCGAGCGGCCAAGCCAATCCAAGTCGGGATTAAAACGAGTGTTTCGAACCAAGCGCGCCTCGACTCCCATCGAAAACGCGAACCCGGTTGCCACCACGACCAACGCCGCAATGACGACCAGTACGATCACCATCGCGACCCCGCCGTCGCGCCTGGCCAAGCGGAGTTTCATCAACCTCCCCTACCTCCTCCCCTGCCGCCACCTCCGCGGCTTGGGATAAAACTACGTCCACTAGAGCCGCCGCGACTCCCGCCTCGTCGGCCGGAATGGCCGGTTG
>JAPPPH010000263.1 GCA_028817635.1 Verrucomicrobiales bacterium
CCGGGCTAACACATGTCGCCCCTTCGGGGCTGGTAACTTGGCCAAGCGTGGGTAGGGACGGCTGTCCCCAGCCGTCCTCTGGTGATTTGCGTGACGCGACAGCCATTCCTAACTGTCGCCGCGAATTAATTGTTAATTCTGAGAGCCAACCCCGTGCTGTTTTATTTGAAAATCCAAAGCGGCGTACAGCGCCGCACTCCATGACACTTTCGCGAACTGAGTGAGACGCTTGGCCACAGGCCCTATGAGGGTGAGAACGTGGATGGATTCGTGTGTGAGCCACTATTCACTTGCCGGGATGCGGTCGGTGCGCAGGTAGCTTTGTAGCGGTTCGGGGATGGCGATGCTGCCGTCGGGTTGCTGGTAGGTCTCGATCAACGCCACGAACAGGCGGGCCAACGCAGTGCCGCTGCCGTTGAGGATGTGCGGGTGCCGGTTTTTGCCGTCGGCATCCTTGTAGCGCAGGTTCATCCGGCGCGACTGGTAGTCTTCGCAGTTGGAGCAACTGGAGACTTCAAGATAGTCGCCCTGACCCGGTGCCCACACCTCGATGTCGTAGGTGGTGGCGCTGCCGAAGCTCATGTCGGCGGTGCAAAGCTGCAGGATGCGGTAGTGCAGGTTGAGCGACTGCAAAATCTTCTCGGCGTTGCCGAGCATTTTCTGGAGTTCGTCGTAGCTGCCTTCCGGCTCGACGACTTTGATGAGTTCCACCTTGTCGAATTGGTGGACGCGGATCATGCCGCGGGTGCCGACCCCGGCCGCGCCGGCCTCGGCTCGGAAGCACGGGCTGTAGGCGCAGTAGTATTTCGGCAGCTCCTCGTTTTTTAAAATCTCCTCGCGATGGATGTTGGCGACCGGCGCCTCGGCGGTGGGGATGAGGTACAGTTTGCCTCGGCTCTCCTCGTCGAGTCCTTCCTGCACCATGTAGGCTTGATCCTCGAACTTGGGGAATTGGCCGACGCCGATCATGCAGTCGTAGCCGACCATGAACGGCGGCGACACCTCGGTATAGCCGTGCTCGTGCACATGCATGTCGAGCAGGTACTGTATCAACGCCCGCTCGAGCCTCGCCCCCCAGCCGCTGTACAGCAGGAAGCCGCTGCCGGAGAGCTTGGCGCCCCGGGCGAAATCGACGAGGCCAAGCGACTCGCAAATCTCCGTATGAGGTTTGGGTTCAAAATCAAAGGCGGGCTTTTCACCCCATTGGCTGATCTCGGTGTTGTCCTCCTCGGTCGCACCGACTGGCACGTCGGCGTGGGGCAGGTTGGGCAGCCGCAGCAGGATGTCGCGCAACTTGGTGTCCACCTGGCCGGCTTTGGCGTCCAACTCGGAAATCTGGTCGCCGATGTCGCGTACCTCGGCCTTTTTTGCCTCGGCTTCATCGAGTTTTTTTTGGCCCATGAGCGCACCGATTTCCTTGGAGGCGGCGTTGCGTTTGGCTTTGAGTTCCTCGACGGCGGTGTTGGCCTCGCGGCGCTCGGAGTCGAGCCGCACGACATCGTCCACCTTGGCGGCGAATTCCTCCCCGCGGGTGGCGAGGCGTTCGCGAATGTGATCGGGGTTCTCCCGGAACTGTCTGATATCCAGCACGGGCGGCAGTATAGGGCGGTTGCCGGGGGGCGCAAGGCATTGACTCGCTGCGTGCTAGGTGGTCATAATGAACGCCGGTTCCCACCCATCTGGAAGGGGAACATTGTCAACGTAACCCGACTATGACTTCAGGTTTCAGCAAGCTACGGCTTCTGGCAAATCGCTGGAAGAGTATCATTATTCCTTCATTTTTCACCCTCGGAGCGGCCTTGGCCGTGGTGGCGATTGCCGCCGATGCCCCGGCATCCGGCCCGACTGCCGCCACCGAGGCACCGCCAATCACGCTTTCCGACCTCGATGGCGATGGTGACCTCGATTTGCTGGTGGATGCGCCGCTTGGCCAAGCGCCGGCGCAGGCGGTCGACGTTTATGCCAATGATGGCAACCGGATGACGCCGTTGGCCAGCGGCTTGGCCAAGCGCGACTTGGACACGGAGCTGGCGGAACTGCTGCCCGGTTACTCCCGGTTCATCGCTGGGATGGAGGTGGAGAAGGTGCCCACGGAGGATCAGCTTGGCCAAGCGCCATTGCCGCCGTTGCCACCCGGCATGGAGGAGTTGGCCAGCGACCCGATGGCGGCGCCGGAGCGGTTTGATGATTCCTCGAGCAGTCTCGGGGAGGACTATCCGTTGGTGCGAACGCACACGATTAATTTTGCCGCGATGTCCGACCGGGTGTCGGCGGCCAATCCCGGGCCTGACGAGACGGTGCGGCGGCATCGGTTGTTGAGTATCAGCAAAATGGGCGGCCTGCCGGAGGAGGAGTTTGTGCCCGAAGGACCGAGCTTGTTGGGCGGCGATTTCAAGCCGGGGATGCGCGATCACTTTCTCGGCGTGATTGACAATCACACGGCGATCCCCGCGGACACGCACGGTGCGGTTGGCCCGGAGCACTTGATGGTGGCGTTGAACACCGAGATCGCGGTGCAGACCCGCGAGGGCGAGTTGCTGAGCAAGGTGGGCTTGAGCGATTTTTGGGGAGGCTTCGATCACGGCTTCGTGTTCGACCCGAAGGTGGTTTATGACCACCTGGCCAAGCGCTGGGTGCTGTTCACCATCGCGGATGTGAACACGACCAAGTCGGCGGTGTTGATCGGCCTCTCGAAGACGAGCAACCCGAACGGCGAGTGGGACATGGCTTCGATCCGGGTACACCCCACGTCGGTCAAGACGAACTACCTTTATGCCGACTACCCGAGTGTCGGCTACAACGGCAAGTGGCTTGCCGCCTCGGTGAACATGTACAAGGGCACCAACGAGGTGGCCGGCACGAAGGAGTTTGTCGGCTCGCGCATCTACGCCTTTCACAAGCCGGACTACATTCGCAACGACCGGGCGTTTTACACGCAGTTTGATGATCCCGGATATTTCACCGTGGTGCCGGCGACGACGCACGACGCGGCTGACACGAACCTGCTCTTTGTCACCGAGAACAGCACACGGGCGCTTCGCATCAGCGCGTTGTCCGGGAAGGTCGGCCAGGAACATTACACGCCGAAGTTTGCCACCACGCCGCTGAAGGACATCGTGCCGTGGGAGTTTTCCATCGGGAAAACCAACATTTCACCGCAGAAAGGCACCGCGAAAAACATTTTTGGCAACGACTCGCGCATGCACGCATTGATCAAGCGCAACGGCAAACTTTGGGCGGCGCACCATGTTTTTTTGCCGGAGGGCGTGACCAACGTGAATCGCACAGCCGTGCAGTGGTGGAACCTGGAGACGAACGCCACGATCATTCAGCGCGGCTACATTCAGGATACCAACGGCGTGAAGCAGTACACCTTCCCGAGCATTGCGGTGAATAAAAACAACGACGTGTTGATCGGCTATTCCGGGTTTACAAAGGACACCTACGCCAGCGCGTACTACTCCTATCGCAAGGCTGCCGACCCGCTTGGAGAGATGAGCAAGCCGGCGCTGTTCAAGTCCGGCGTGGCGCCGTACGTCAAGCTGCGTGCCGACGGCCGAAATAGCTGGGGCGACTACAGCGCGACGCAGGTCGATCCCAACAACGACACCGACATGTGGACGATTCAGATGTATGCCGAGACGCGCAACACTGACCAAAAGGGCATCCCGGACGACAAGCGCGATCGCTGGGGTACGTGGTGGGGGCATGTGGCGTTTCAGCCGGATGACCCGCCGGTGATCGTGGTGCACCCGGCAAACCAGACGATCATGCAGTTCGGTTCGACCGTGGAATTGTCGGTTCAGGCCAAGGGTGCCGAGACGCTCACCTACCAGTGGCGTTTTGACAACAAGGACATTGAGGGAGCCACGCAGGCGTCCTACACGATCGACAACTTTCAGCCGGAACACATGGGTCGCTACGAGGTGGTCGTTCGCAACGCCGTGGGCTACACGCGCAGCAAGACCGCCGTGTTGGATGCCGTCCTGCCGAGCATCGGTTCACCAGCCAACGTAAAGATCATCGACGGCTCAAACGTCACCATGACCACCGCGCCGACTCCAGTTGAGACGGTGATCGGTATCCACACAAACGTGGTGCTGAAGGTGGAGCCGAAAGGCACCGGGCCGTTTGCGTATCAATGGAGTTTCAATGGCGAGGCGATTGACGGGGCCACGGCCAGTTCGGTCGATATCGGCGTGATGACACCGGCCACCGAGGGCGCGTACACGGTCAACGTGCGCACCGCCATCGGCGAGGCCAACTCCGAGCCGGCCCAGCTCGAGTGGCTGATTTTTGATGAGCCGGAGTTTTTCAATCTCAGCCTCACCGGCGAACAGCTTGGTTTTCAGGTGCACGGCCATCGCTGGACGACAAACGTGTTCGAGTATTCGTTCGATCTGAAAAACTGGAAGACGCTGTTGAAGGGCGGCGAGGAGGATTTGATGTTCAACGCCTCCGGCAAAAACAGCAAGGCGATCGACCGGCCAAGCGGCGTCAACGCGCTGTACGTGCGTGCGTTGCTCAAGACAGAGAAGTACTCGAAAAACGCCATTGGCTACACGCGGGTGACGTATCCCGCCGGCAAATCGCTCATCGCTAACCCGTTGAGTCGCGAGGATGGCAACACGTTGGCCAAGCTGTTCACCGGGTTCCCTGATGGCACCACCTTGGCCAAGCTGGACGAGGCCACCGGCGAGCTGACGGTAAACGTGTTCGAGGGCGGTGCGTGGGAGAATCCTGAAATGACACTCGACCCGGGCGAGGGTGCGGTGCTCGACCTCGCTGGGGAGAATGCCGTGACGGTGGATTATTTTGGTGTCGCTTTGCAGGGCGATCTCGCCTCGGTAATCCCGGCCAAGGCCGCGTTACGCAGCGCATTGACCCCGGCGGAAGGCGGCGTGGCCTCCGCGCTTGGCCTGCCGGAGTCCGAGGGGCTGCAAGTGCAGTTGCTCGATAACGAAACAGGAGCCTACGTTACCTACACGTTTGCGGATGACGCATGGCAGCCAGCCGAGCCGAGTGTTGCGCTTGGCCAAGCGTTCCGAGTGACGGCTGTCGCGGCGCTCGAGTGGGATCAGTCGGTTGCCTACAACGCGATCATCCTGCCAGAGGTAACCACGCAGCCGGAGGATCAGGTGGTCACCAGCGGCTCGTGGCTGGGCCTGTCCGTGCGCGGCGTGGGGGATCCGCTCGACTACCAATGGTTTTTCAAGGGAGAAGCGATCGAAGGAGCGACCCGTAACGCGCTAGCCTTCGAGGAGGCTGCGGAGGCCAACGCTGGCGAATACACGGTGCGGTTGACCAACCGGTTTGGCTCCGTGACCAGTTTGCCGGCTGATGTGGCGGTTCATTACGTGATCAACCGCGACACCACCGGCGCGGGCCGGATTGTGCTGACCCCGTTGCAGGATCATTACGCGCCGGGTACCGCAGTGACCGTGACCGGTGTGCCGGATGAGGGCTACTCGTTCGCCAGTTGGGGCGGGGATGCCAGTGGTGACTCCGCGCAAACCACCGTCACCGTCGGCAAGCACCTGACGGTCACGGCTGATTTCTCGCGCGACTACATTATGCCGACGCTAAAGGACGCGCACTTCCGGGCGGACGGCACGTTTCAATTCACCGTCGTCGCCGAGCCGGGTGTGAAGAACAACATTCAGTATAGTTTTGATTTGGAAAACTGGGTGGATCACAGCACACAAACGAATCCGGGCGAGCTGCACGTGCCGGTGATCCCGCCGGCGGGATCCGTGGGCATGTACTTCCGCGTACTGGTGACCGGCAAGGGATATTCGGACAACATCGTGGGCTATCACCTGCTCGAAGTGCCGACCGGCCAATCGCTGTTGTCCAGCCCTCTGGCCAAGGTTGACAACACCTTGGCCACGCTGCTGCCATCCGGCCCGGCGAATTTGACGGTCTCGACCTGGAACAGCGAGGCGGGCGAATGGACTGCCAGCACGTTCGGTGAAGCCTGGAGCAACGCAGGGCTAACGATTGCGCCTGGCCAAGCGGCTTTGTTTGACAACAAAACCGGCTCGGCAGTGACGCTGAAGTTTACCGGTCAAGTCACGCAAGGCAGCCTGTCTGCGGCGATCCCGGTTGGGGATTCGTACCATGCGGCAACGCTCCCGCTTGCCGGGGAAGTGTCGACCGATTTTGAGCTGCCAACCGCCGAGGGTCTGAAGGTGAGCCTGCTCAACAACGCCACCGGTGAGTGGACGACGTCGACCTTCACCGACGGAGCATGGAGCCCGACTGAACCGGGCTTGGCTGCAGGGCAGGGATTCCGGGTCACATCGCTGGATTCGCTGAACTGGAGCCGCGACATTAATCTCAATTCGCAGGGAACACCAAAGATCGTCAGCCAGCCGGTGGGTGCGCTCAGGATTGCCGGACAACCGATGACGTTCAGCGTGGAGGCCACCGGCACACCACTCGAGTACCAGTGGCGGTTTAACGGCATGAACATCGACGGGGCGACCTCTGCGACGCTGCAACTTGCCAATGTGCAGCACGCCAACGCCGGCGATTACACCGTCTACATCCGGAACCCGTTCGGCAACATCCTGAGCGCCACGGCAGCGCTGGACGTGCAGTACACACTCGGCGTGGCGGCGGAGGGGCACGGCGCAGTGACGCACGCGCCTGAGCTGGAGACGTATCCCCACAAGTCGCGTGTCGTCCTCAACGCAGTGCCAAAGAAGGGCTACGTGTTTACTGGCTGGAGCGGCGCGGCCAGTGGTGTGGCTAATCCCTTGGCGGTGACGATGGATACGAACAAGTCGATCATCGGCTCATTCACGCGCGACGTGGTGCCACCCGAGTATCGCAGCGTGAAGATCAACGACGCCGGCCAGCTTGAGTGGGTGCAGGTCGGTCGCCCCGGTAAGACGCTGACTTCCGACTACTCTCTGGACCTGCTCAACTGGCAACAGTTTACCAGTGACAGCAGTGCCTCTGGCGAGATTCGTATCCCCTTCAACCGCCCGGCTGGGATCAATAATTTGTTTATCCGTACATGGGAGGAGGAAACAGGCTACGCGGCGCGGGCGCTTGGGTACGTGACACTCACCGTGCCGGCTGGCTACTCACTGGTCGCCAATCCGTTGTCCAACGGTGGCAACCGCGTCTCCGACATTTTCCCGAGTGCACCCAGTGGCAGCACATTGTCCAAGTTCAACGCCATGACCGGCAAGTGGGAGGCGAACACATTCACCGACGCATGGAGCCAGCCGGGCATGACGCTTGCGCCGGGTGAGGGCGCGGTTTTCAAAAACGAGGGCGCGGCGTTCGACGTGGTGCTGGCCGGCTTCACGCCTTGGGCGGAGACCACGCTTGGCATCCCGGCCGGCAAGTCGGTGGTGTCACCGCGCTTGGCCAAGGGCGGTCTCCTGAGCAGCCGCCTTGGAATGCCAATGGTCGACGGGCTGAAGGTTGAGTTGCTCAACAACGCCACCGGTAAATACGATGCTTACACGGTGAGCGCCGGCGCTTGGTCGCCGGCCGAGCCGGCGGTCGCGCTTGGCCAAGCGTTCATCGTCACCGCGCCCAGCGCCATCGAGTGGACTCATGACCCGACGATTCCGATGGTCACCTCGCCTCCGACCGATCTGGCCATCCTTTCCGGAGGCAAGGCCGGCTTCATCGTCAAGGCGGTTGGCGAGCCGTTGACCTACCAATGGTTGTTCGACGGCAAACCGATTGCCGGAGCGACTGCCTCGGCGATGCAATTGCCGGTGGCCACGGCGGCCAACGCCGGCCGTTACTCAGTCGTTGTCAGCAACGGTTTTGGCAAAACCGTCAGCCCGGCGGCGCAGCTCGATATTTATTACACGCTCAAGCTGGCGATCGAGGGTCGCGGCCGGATTGAATTGGATCCAAAAAAATCGGCCTTTCTCGCCGGCTCAAAAGTGACCCTGAACGCGACACCGGCGACCGGCTACTCGTGGATGCACTGGAGCGGAGACGAGGCGAGCGGAGACTCGACGTTCACGGTGACGATGGACGCGCACAAGACGATTACCGCGAACTTCAGCCGCGACTATATCATGCCGGACCTGAGCGAGGCAGGGTTCGACGACAAGGGACGGTTTACGTTCATCCTCACCAGCGAGCCCAATGCGAACTGCGAAATCCAAGCCACGATCGACGGCGTTCGTTGGCAAAAGCTTGGCAGTTACCAAAACAAAAACGGAATCGTTCGCATTCCGTTGGCGTACTCGGGCGAGGTCGCGAAACAGATGGTGCGGATCCTCGTGCCGGACGAATTGGCACCGGGACGCATCGCCGGTCATTCGCAAAACTATGTCGGCTACATCAACCTCGACATTCCGGCGGGGCAGTCGCTCTACCACGTGCCGCTGGTGCTCTCCGGCAACACGACGATTGCCACGTTGTTTCAAAACGCGCCAAAAGACTCAACTATTTCCATCCTGAACAGCGAGACCGGCGAGTGGGCCGAGGGCACGCTGGCCGAGACATGGAGCAACGCCTCGACTGAATTGAAGCAAGGCAGCATTTTCAAGTTCACCAACGCCGGGGACCCGTTCCGTGTGATCCTTACTGGCGCCTACGCCGGGCAGGGCGGCGAGGTGAGCTTGGTTGACGGGCATTTCGGGTATCCGGCGCCGTTGTCCGGAGTCATTGGAAATGATTTGCAGTTCCCCACATCGGCTCCTGCCGGAACCAAGCTTGGCCTATTGCAGTCGAACGGCGAGACGACTTGGTACACGTTCGATGGCGCAAGCTGGAGTCCAAGCGAGCCGAGCTTGGGCACCATGCAGGCGGTGCAAGTCGATGTGCCAGACGAGGCGGTTGCGTGGCAGACACACGGTGCTCCGGATCACAATCGCAAGCCGATCGTCCGCGCAATTACCGGCGATGGCACGCACTTGGCCGGAACCACGACACTGCTTGAGTTGGACGCCGTGGGCACTCCGATGAGCATTCAATGGACGAAAAACAACGAGCCGATTCCCGGCGCCACACAGCGTTGGCTGCAGTTGGCCAACCTCGTACCCGGTCAGGCCGGGAGGTACGCGGTCACGTTGCGCAACGCCTTCGGTATCGAGAACAGCAACCCGGTTGAGGTCAACGTGCATTACTCGTTAACCACCGTGGTCGCTGCGGGAGAGGGCGCGATCGGGGTCGAGCCAAGCCTGCCGACCTACCCGCCGGGCACGGAGGTGACGTTGACAGCCAAGCCGGGCGAAGGCCTTGGCTTTGACAACTGGGAGGGCGACGCCTCTGGCACGGAGGAATCGATCACGATTGTGATGGACGGTCACAAGACGGTGTCCATCCGCTACCTCAGCGACAACCAACCGCCCACCGTCGCCATCGTGTCGCCGCGTGCCGGCCAGTTTTTCAGTGCGCCGGGCGACGTGGAGATCAGTCTCGATGCATCCGATCCGGATGGCTCCATCACGCACGTTATTTACGAACGCAAAACGGAGGGCACGGACGAATGGGTGGCGCTTGGCCAAGCGGACTCAGCGGATGGTGTGTTCACATGGGAAAACGCCGGCGAGGGTGTCTACGAGATTCGCGCCACGGTGACGGACAATCGCTTGGCCAAGGCCGTGTCCGAGCCGGTCAAAATCACGCTAACCACCGGCAACCTGCCGCCGGTGATCGTCAGCACCTACCCGGCCGAGGGCGATTTCGTGGCAGTGCCCGGCAAGTTTACCTTCAAGGTAGTGGCGTATGACCCGGACGGGGACATCAAGTCCATCGCGGTCAACCGGGGCACGTTTTTCCCGGCGCACGGGCCAACGTATTGGAACGAGAATGACGACGGGCACTCCGTGCTGACCGACACCCGATGGGAAACCGGTTACTACCCGAAATCATCCAAGGTGAAATTCATCGTCGACGTGACCGACAATCAGGACAAGGTCACGACGCTGGATGTTATTTTTACGGTAAACCACGCACCGACGGTCGAATTGACAGCGCCGGCTGCTGGGGCGGAATTCGTGTCGCCCGCAACGATTTCGCTCACGGCCAATGCCAGCGACAACGCGGCGGATGGCGATATGCGGCACGTTGATTTTTTTGCCAATGGCGAACTGGTCGGCCGATCGACGAAAGCGCCGTACGCCTTTACATGGGAAGGGGTCGAGGCCGGTGAATACCAGATCACCGCAGCGGTGACAGATCGGCATCGGCAGACCGTTGAGACCGAGCCGGTGACGATTCAAGTTTTGCAGGGTGCCTTCGTGGCGCTTGTGCAACCGGAGACCAACATCGCGGTTAAGCCGGGCGGAACCACCCGACTGGAGGCCGAGGTGCAGGCCGGTTCAGCGGCCGTTGCCAAGGTCGAGTTTTTCAAAAACGATCAACTCATTGGAACCGACAATGAGGCTCCCTACGCGCTGGACTGGACCGAGGCTGAAGCCGGTGTTTATCAGCTCACGGCCAAGGTGACAGACGCCAAGGGCGGAACTGCAATGACCGAAGCCGTCGAGGCAGCGGTCTTTGACAGTGCTGATTACCCGGCGCTGGGCCTGCGGCTATGGCTGGACGGCAGTACCGTGACACAGGAGGCCAGCAAGGTCAGCGCCTGGGTTGACCGTACGCCGTTCGGGCACGACACAAGCCAGGCCGAGGTTGGACAACAACCGGCATTCCACAGCGAGGGGATCAACGGTCAACCGGCGATCGTATTTGACGGAGAGGACGATATCCTCAGTGGCACGGCAAACGGCGCGACCTTGCTCGACAGCACCGCGGCGAGCCTGTTCCTCGTGATGAAGCAGGACGGCGGCAGCCGTAACAACGCAGTGTTCGGCTGGGAGTCGGACAGTCACCGGAATCACCTCGACCTGCTATTCACGTACAACAACGTGCTGCTATTCGACTACGGCAACGCCTCGGATGGTGGCCGCATTTCCGGCGCGCAGCCGGAGCGCTGGGACAACAACTGGCATCTCGTTGAGGTTTATCGGGACGGTCCGACCGGCCGCGTTGCTGTGGGTGGCGTGACGGTGTTCGAGGGCGAATTCACGGATGACCTTGCCGTCGATGTAGACGGGACACTTTCGATCGGCGGCGTGGGCACGCTGCATCACGGTGGCGCGGTCGCCGAGGTGCTGGTGTACAACCGTACTTTGTCTGCGGAGGAAGTGGCAACGGTGAGAAACATTATTGCCAACAAGTTCGACCTTCCGGTAATGGCAAACCAATTGCCGACGATTGCCCTGACCGAGCCTGTGGAGGGGACTTCATTCAAGGCGGCTTCCACTCGGCGCTTGGTTGCGACCGCGAGTGATGCGGATGGCACCGTGACCAAGGTTCAGTTTTTTGCTGACGACAAATTGATCGGCGAAGACAGCGAGACTCCGTTTGAGTCGGACTGGACACCAACGACCGCAGCCAGCGTGGTACTGACCGCCGTGGCGACCGACGACCGTGAAGGCCAGTCCACATCCGATGCAATCAACGTGACAGTGCTGCCACCGAACGTGGGGCCGGAAGTGGTCATCACCTCGCCAAGCGCAGGCAGGGGCGTGAGCGTGGGCTCGACGTTAAAAGTGAGTGTGACGGCATCGGACAGCGATGGTGACGTGACTGAGGTTGAGTTCGTGTCGGGAGACGAGAGCTTGGCCAAGCGGAGCGAAGCGCCGTACGAGGTTGATTGGCGCTTGGCCAAGCCGGGGCTGCATACGCTGACAGTGAAGGCGACCGACAATGACGGAGCCGTCACCGAGGCGGTCGTGGCCGTGGCGGCCTACGGCGAAGTGCCGGTGCCGGTCGATGGGCTGCGGCTGTGGCTGGACGCCGGCAATGGGCTGACCACCGGAGCGGATGGCGTGGTCAGTAGTTGGGCTGATCAAAGTCACTTTGGGCATGACGTTGGCCAAGCGGAACTGGGCCTGCAGCCGACGCTGGTTGCTGATGCTGTGAACGGAAAGCCGGCACTGCTCTTTGACGGTGAGGACGATGCGTTGGCCCGGGCAGATGTGGCCGGCGCTGATCTGCTATCTGCCGATGAAGTGAGCGTGTTTGCAGTCGTACGGCAAAAATGGCAGAGCAAAGTGAACACTGTGGTGGCGTGGGAAGCGCCAAACTACAAAAACCACATGGCGCTGCTGACGAGTTACAACAACAAATTCCTGATCGATTACGGGCATGCTTCAGAGGGAGGCCGGGTCAGCGCAAACCAGCCGGAGGGTTGGGACGACGAGTGGCACGTGCTGGAGTTCGTCCGCAGCGGCAACACAGCCAAGGCACAGGTCGGCAGCACGGAGATCGAGTTGAGCGAGTTCAGCGATTCGTTGGAGGTAGACGCCTTGGGGACGCTGAGCGTGGGTGCGGTGCCGAAGCTGGCGTTCGGCGGCGAGATCGCCGAGGTGCTGGTTTACAACCGCTCGTTGACGAACCCGGAACGTGATGGTGTACGTGGATACTTGGGAGCGAGGTACGGGCTGTTCGTAATCGAAAACGAGCTTCCCGCGGTGGCGATGACCAAGCCCGAGGCGGGTACGGAAATCAAACAGGGCAACCCACTGTTACTCAGTGCCGAGGCATCCGATCCGGATGGATCGGTGGCGCGGGTGCTGTTTTTCAGCAGCGGCAAAAACCTCGGTGTGGACGAGAGTGCGCCGTTTGAGCTGGAGTGGATACCGGACAGCGAAGGGGAACAATTGCTGACAGCGGTGGCGGTGGACAACCGTGGCGGCGAGACGATTTCGTCGGTCGTGAGCGTGACGGTGCTTCCGCCCAATGTCGGGCCGGAGGTGGTCATCACGTCGCCAAGCGCAGGCAAAGGCGTGAGCGCGGGATCGATATTGAAGGTTAGCGTGACGGCGTTGGACAGCGATGGCGATGTGACAGAGGTTGAGTTTTTGTCGGGAGACGAGAGCTTGGCCAAGCGGAGCGAAGCGCCTTACGAGGTGGATTGGCGCTTGGCCAAGCCAGGCCTGCAATCGCTGACCGTGAAGGCGACCGACAACGATGGTGCAGTCACCGAGGCAACTGTCACTGTCGCCGCCTACGGCGAAACACTGGTGCCAGTCGATGGTTTGCGGCTGTGGTTGGACGCCGGCAATGGTTTGACCACTGGAGCGGATGGCGTGGTCAGCGGTTGGGCAGATCAAAGCCATTTCAGCCACGACGTTGGCCAAGCGGAATTGGGTCTGCAGCCGACGCTGGTTGCCGAAGCCTTGAATGGCAAGCCGGCGTTGCTGTTTGATGGCGAGGACGATTTTCTGGCCCGAGTGGATGTGGCGGGTGCTGATCTTCTGTCGCCGGATGAGGTGAGTGTGTTTGCGGTCGTCCGACAAAAATGGCAAAGCAAAGTGAACACCATCGTGGCATGGGAGGCGCCGAACTACAAAAACCACATGGCGCTGTTGACGAGCTACAACAACAAGTTCCTGATCGACTACGGGCACGCCTCAGAGGGCGGCCGAGTCAGCGCAAACCAGCCGGAGGGCTGGGATGATGAATGGCACGTTTTGGAGTTTGCACGGGCCGGGAATCTATCGACTGTAAAGGTGGATGGAGAATCCGTCGAGATGGGCGAGTTTGGTGAATCGCTCGAGGTGGATGCCTTGGGCGTTTTGAGTGTGGGCGCAGTTCCGAAGCTGGCATTCGGCGGCGAGATCGCCGAGGTGCTGGTATACAATCGCACACTTTCGACAGGTGAACACAAGTC
>JAPPPH010000503.1:0-366 GCA_028817635.1 Verrucomicrobiales bacterium
GAGATCGATTCCGACCGAATCATGCCGGAACTCGCTGCCACCGTGACGAGCAGCGCCGGCGTGCCCTGGCTGGCCGGACTGCTGCTGGCCGCACCATTTGCGGCCGTAATGTCCAGCGTCGACAGCTTTTTGCTCATGGTCTCCTCCTCCGTGGTGCGCGATATCTACCAAAACCGCGTGAACCCCGACGCCAGCGAGCAACGGCTCAAGAAACTCTCTTATCTCGTGACCGCCGTGGTGGGCATCTTGGCCATGCTCGCCGTGCTGAATCCACCGGAATACCTACAGGATTTGTGGGTTTTTGACACCAGCGGTGTGGCCTGTTGTTTCGACATGACGGTTCTTTTGGGGCTTTATGTGCCGGTT
>JAPPPH010000503.1:376-2724 GCA_028817635.1 Verrucomicrobiales bacterium
TTCTTCATGACTGTTCTATCGGGTCTTTATTGGCCGGGAATGACAGCGCGCGGCGCCATCGCGGGGATGCTCGGCGGTCTCGGCTGCCACTTGGGGCTTTACCTCATCGGCTGGTTCGTGAATGGAAAATTTGCCTCGTACCAACTTTTGGAGTTCAACCCATTCATCTGGGCGATCCTGGTTTCCGGTCTGCTGAGCTACCTCGCCTCATTTAAGCAAGCGATCGAAAAAGTTGAAAATTAAGATTGCCTCACCCCGGTACTGGTGGCAATTTCCGTCCTCCCGATGATCCTGGGCACACGTGTCTTTACGTAAAATGAAGTTAAACTGCAAAAAAGGGTTCACCCTCATCGAGTTGCTGGTTGTGATCGCGATTATCGCAATTCTCGCCGGCCTATTATTACCCGCATTAGCCAAGGCCAAGAGCAAAGCCACCGGCATCTCCTGCCTCAATAACAGTAAACAGTTGATGATAGCATGGTTCAATTACGCCACCGATCACGACGATGAACTGGTGCATAATACCCACGGTGGTGTGGCCCAAAGCAACAGCGCCAGGACCGGTTACGCCCAGTGGATCATGGGCTGGCTTGACTGGGGATTGCGCCCGGACAACACCAACGTTTTGCACGTCACTGACAAGCGTTACGCCAAACTCGCCCCCTATCAAGGGAACAGCAAAAATCTGGTTTACTGCCCTTCAGACAAATATGTTAGCCCCGCACAAAAAAAACGGGGCTGGGCTAATCGCATTCGAACCTTTTCCATGAATTCCAATATGGGCGACGGAAATGGAAAGCTTTGGTACGGTGCAAATGCACACCAGATATACATCAAGTCAGGAGATATTGCTGATCCATCTAACAAGTGGGTGGTCGTCGACGAACATCCGGATAGCATGAACGATGGCTGTTTCTTCACCAACATGACCACCTCAAATCCAAGTTACGTGGATCTACCGGGAACCATGCACAACAACGCCTGCGGCTACGGTTTTGCAGACGGCCACTCGGAGATTAAAAAGTGGAACCACGAAATGAAAAGCAACATCACCTTCAGCCGCAGCTGGGCGCCCAAGGGGGCGGGAGCCAAGGCGGATTGGCTTTGGCATCAGGAACGATCAGGTGCGCCCAAGGGGAGATAATTCAAAGATATAACGATTTTAAAAAGCTCCAAAAACGCCCCAAAAAAGGGGCGTTTTTTATTTGTGACCATAAAACCTGAGTGCTAGTTTTTCCGCATACCGTTTTGTTAAGTTCGAACGCCCAAAAATGACATGAAAATACAATCAAAACGAGGCTTCACCCTCATCGAATTGCTGGTGGTAATCGCGATTATCGCCATTCTCGCCGGAATGCTCCTGCCCGCCTTGGCCAAGGCCAAAGGAAAAGCCAAGGGCATCTCCTGCATGAACAGTAATAACCAGTTGACCATGGCTTGGCGTTTTTATGCCGAGGACAACGACGGAAGTCTCGTTGGCTCTGGCCGCGGACAACGTGGCGTTCCAGAGTGGATCGGTGGCAACTGGCTGGACAAGAGCAATCCACGCAAGGACGACAACTGGAATGTGGATCGCTGGATCAAGCAGCGTAATCTGCTCTACAAACACGCAGGCAATAACACGGAAATCTTCAACTGCCCCTCCGACAACAGCTACGGCATCAATAATAAGGGGGTACGCGTGCCTCGCTTGCGTAGCCGCTCCATCAACAACTGGGTCGGCGGCCCCGGCTGGGGCAACAGCGGCAGTGGATGGCGCGTCTATCGTAAGGACACCGACATGGTCGATCCCGGCCCCTCCAACACCTTCGTCCTGCTCGACGAGCGTGAGGACAGCATCAACGACGGCTATTTCGTGGTCGACATGGCCGGCTGGCCGGGCAACTCATCCCGCCTCGTGGACTATCCCGCCAGTTACCACAATAACGCCGCAGGTTTCTCCTTTGCCGATGGTCACGCAGAGATTCACAAGTGGCTGGACAAGCGAACCAGCCCGAAAATCAACAAGGGCAACATGCAACTCAATGTTTCGATGGTCAACAGCAAGGACTTGTTGTGGATGATGGAAAAGAGCACACGCAAAATTGGCCGCCGTTGATCGGTTAAAAAACTCTCGAAAAGCCCATCCAACCGGATGGGCTTTTTTCATGCGCTTGGCCAAGCGCACTGTGGACTGCGGGGGCAAGGTAAAGCGGCGACCCCTCTTTGGTTGGCTCACATTTTCTCACGCGAAGCCGCGAAGATGCGAAGAGAAGTAGAGGGTAACACCCCCCTGCTGAAGATTAGAGATTATCGAACCAAGCGCTTGGCCAAGCTCTGAAACTTGATTCCTTCTCCCCCGCGGGGGA
>JAPPPH010000449.1 GCA_028817635.1 Verrucomicrobiales bacterium
AGATGCCGGCCGGTGCCACGGCAAACGGGGCAGCCATCGATCACGAGCCGCTGCTCGCCATTGATCACGATCCGGATTCCAAATGGATGAGCGAACCGGATGGCGATCAGGGGAAGTGGTTGGCGATCGATATGAAGGACGCTTACCCGGTGGACCGAGCTGAGTTCGAATTCGGGAATACTGCGGAAGAATTACCCGGGCGCATTCGACTGATGGGCAGTCACGATGGTCAGTTTGAATACGAAGTTGCCCGTTACCCGCTTGGCCAAGCGTACGAACCACTAGTGTTTGGAAAAGGCAAGGCGGTTGTTCAAAAACAGTCGGATTGGAAATATCACGACAAGGGACAAGACCTTGGCCAAGGGTGGCGTGCCGCTGCCTATGATGACAGCGCTTGGCCAAGCGGTAGTGGTCCACTTGGCTATGGCGACCTTGGATCGATTAAACCGGCAACCGAGATTAGCTTTGGTGAGGACTCCGGCAAAAAACATCCGACCGCCTATTTTCGTAGGGAGTTCGTTTACGACCCAGACGAATTTGGGGTGGCATCCGGCTTAACGGTCAACGTGCTCTCTGATGATGGGTTCGTCCTGTACCTGAACGGAACGGAAGTGGCGCGTGACAATCTGCCAGAAGGAGAGGTCTCGTTCGACACGCTGACTCCCGGGAATCGCAACAGCAACGAGGAGGACAAGTATCTTGAGTTTTCAGTTTCGACCGCTGCGTTGCGGGAAGGAAAAAACACATTGGCCGCGGAGGTGCATCAACCGAATGGAACCAGCACCGATCTTGGCTTCGACTTGGAGTTGCTTGTGTTCAGCGACAAGTCTCCTGCTGGGATTACCCGGCGAGTGTATCAGTTGAAAAAAGGGGAGAAGGTGGCGGATTGGGAGGATGCAGTGAAAATCGCTCAGACTTCGGCGCCGACGGAAACCACTGAAGTGGAGTCACTTGAGTGGATGCCTGAACCGGTGGATCTCAAACCAAAACAAATCGAAAAACTTTCAAACCTTGTCATATGGAGTGGTCAATTCATTCAACGCAGACCTGGAGCAGTCCGCTTTTCGGTAAATGCCGATGTCGGGGGAGTCATGATTGGGGGGCATCCGGTTGCGATGGTTGGGGAGGAGAAATCCCCAATCACAGACGTCTATCTTGATGCGGGGATGCATCCGCTCACCGTGATCGCCTGGGTTGCGGACGTCGAATCGGGTGTGAGTTGCGAGCGTGTGCGGGAGAATCTGGCGAAGACCACCGTTGCCCTCGCGCCTTTCCGTTTGGCAGATTTCGTCTTGTCTGAAGAGGAACGGGATGAGTTTAAGGCCGCGACAGACTCAGTAACCGCGCGTGGTGTGGAGTTGGAATGGACGGAGACAACATTGACAGCCAGACTGAGCGGTTGGTCGCTACGCCATTTGAAAATGGTGGCCGATGAGTACCCCGGAAATTTTGTCAGCGTTGCAAACGTGAACATCACGAGCAATGGCGCAACCATTATTCCGCCGAAAGAGGATGTGTTGCAATTGGCCAAGAACAACATCCTCGAAATCGCAGCCGGGGACAGTATCACGGCGGTTTACATGGATGCATTGACCGAGGGCGGGTTGCAGCAAAACCGGCAACTCGAGCAAACTCTACAGGCAACATTTTTCAACGGTGCCATCACACCGTTGTCCCATGAATTTCGAAGACAGGCCAATGGCAGTGTGCAAACAGTTGACCACGAACTTTTGAGGGTGGAGCCGGGAGAGCGGATAATTGTAGAGGTGACGGATTTCGATCTCGATCGAACATCAGCGGCGGACAAAGTGCCGGTGTCGGTGCAGGTGAACCTTGGTCAAGCGCTTGGTTTGGAAGCCGTTGAAACCGGATCCAATACGGGTGTGTTTCGGGTTGAGGTGGAGACCGAGCACGCCTTGGCCAAGCGAGATGAGGCTGATGGGTCCGCGGTAGCTGAACCTAAAAAGAATCGACTCAAATTGAAAAAAGGCGACCGCGTTTACTTGCGCTATACGGATCAGGAAAACACGGTTCCCGGCCACAAACATCCCCGTGAATCGGTCGTGTTCGTTAACCAACCAACAGAGGCAAAAATCCGCGTATTGGGTACTCAGTTGATCCCGGCGGACCTGACGAAGCAGGGAGCTAAGCCCGGGTATCGATACTCACTGTCCCCGTTTGGCAGCACAAACGCTGTTCCCGTATCTGTCGATGTGCCGTTGACAGTCGAGGTGATTGACCCTGACCGTGCGAAGACCAGCGGCAGCCGTCTACAGATCGAATTGAATGTGGGAGATGGACGAAAAGCGCTGCTCGAATGTGTCTTGTCGGCACAGTTCGCGGGTGAAACACCTGAAGAGTATAGCGAACCGATCACCGCCGGTCAGGCGCTGGTGGAGGGCCGTTTTGTTGGGCAAATGTTGCTTCATCTCGGAGATGAAACCAGTCCTGACCGGATTCCGATAACGCCGGAAACTCCCGGCGGTCTGACGGGAAGGATTTTTGCCGAGGAAGAAGATGGCGATTCGGATGCCGAAGTCCGCGTGTTAAATTTGATGGGTGGAGAGATTGTGGAGGCCGTTTACCGGGATGAAACTCGTCCAGACGGAGGGGCGAATGCCTTGAGGTCAACCGGAACGCTTTCGAGTACCGGCGTGATGCGGATCACTGATTCGCTCTACGAAGAAGCAGTTGAGACGCTTCATGTTGGGGAGCGTTT
>JAPPPH010000504.1 GCA_028817635.1 Verrucomicrobiales bacterium
CCGCTTGGCCAAGCGATTCGGGAGGGACGAGCCTGCGAGTCCGAAAGCTCCGAAGGAGCGACAGTATTTAGCCCAAGGCGTCAGCCTTGGGTAACCGCCATAAAATCAAACCAAGCCCCAACGGGGCGGCACAATAAGATTCGTTCTGTGATGAGTGTCGCCCCGTTGGGGCTAATATTTTTTTCGCAGGAAACCCGGGGCTAACGCCCCGGGCTATCCCATCCCGCCCCTTCGGGGCTTTGTGAGCGAGGGACAGGAACATCCCCCACCCCTTGGCCAAGCGCATGGCCAAGCGACCCAGCGTGGATAGATTTTGATTGGACAAGAATACTCAAAAAGCAGAACTTTGGCCGATATGAAACACATTCTAATCACAATCGCAGCCATGGTTTTGGTGGGGTGTTCGACAACACAGCAGTTGGTTTCTCAATCTGAATCGAGATCGGTTGCCTTTAAGGCCCGATCCCGCCTTTTGCAGGATGGCAAGGATATCGTCAAATCTGTTGATGTGAAATGGCAGGCGGAAAAAACTGCAGTTGTTATTTGCGATATGTGGTCAAGACATTGGTGTGATTCGGCATCGCGCCGATGTGCTGAAATGGCACCACGGATCAATGCATTCGTGTCTGCGCTTCGCGCACGTGGCGTTCTCATTATTCATTGCCCAAGTTCCGGCGTGAAATATTACAATAATACTCCAATGAGGCTTCGCGCCAAATTGGCTCCCATGGTGAAGACAGAAATCCCGCTACGTGATTGGTGTTCACTTGATAAAACCCGTGAACCAGCGTTGCCCATCGATGACTCTGACAACGGCTGTGATTGTCAACCAAGGTGTCCAACTGACTCCGAACGCATGAATCTTCGTCAGATAGCCGCCATTCAAATGACTGATGAAGATGCAGTGACCGACAGCGCTGAAGCCTATTATCTTATGAAGCAGCGTGGGATTACGAATGTGATCATTCTTGGAGTGCACACAAATATGTGTGCTTGGTCGGCCTTTTTCAATTCGTCAAATGGTTTATCAAGGCCAGAATGTTGCTCTTGTGCGCGACTTAACAGATACGATGTATAATCCACGCAGTAAGCCCTTTGTGGCTCATACCCGAGGAACCGAACTGGTGGTGGAACATATCGAGAGATACTGGTGTCCGACATTTACAAGTAATGATATTCTGGGAGGTACACCTTTCCAGTTTTCGGATGTCAAGATAGAGGGAAATATCGAACTCCCCCGCAAACACGGCGGCAAGACAGCTAAAGAATTGAAAGCTGAAGGAAACGATTCTTAATGGGTGCAATCCCGCTCGTTGTTCGACAATGGCTTATTTCGAACATGGATGGGCAGGATGTACAGGATCTATTCCACGGGGCGAGCCTACGAGTCCGAAAGCTCCGAAGGAGCGACAGTATTTAGCCCAAGGCGTCAGCCTTGGGTTTCCGCCATAAAATCAAACCAAGCCCCAACGGGGCGGCACAAAAAGGATGGTTCCCGTGATGAGTGTCGCCCCGTTGGGGCTAATGTTATTTTCGCGAGGATCCCGGGGCTAACGCCCCGGGCTATCCCATCTCGCCCCTTCGGGGCTCTAATGACCGGGAGTTGCAAATCTTCCGCCGCTTGGCCAAGTGCTCTTTGGATTGCTCCGGCGCAACGGAAGCGGCGACGGAGCTTTCAACCGCGCACGGAGCACCGATAACCGGTAAACCTCCCAAAGCGGTGTCGCGCTGCGCTTGCCATCTCACTCCAAATATCTTCGCGTTCTTCGCGCCTTCGCGTGAATGAAAATCAAGCGCTAGGCGACAAAAAAGGCGGCCCGTTTTGAGCCGCCTTTTTGGTGAATTGTCGTCGTGCCTCAGATGAACTCGTTGATGAGGTTCTCGAGGAACTCCTGGCGGCCGCTTTCGTTTTTCGAGACTTCGCCCTTCTTGAGGATGTACGTCTCGAGGCTCTTGAAGCTGGCCTTGCCGGACTCAATCTTTTTGCCGATGCCGGAGTCCCACGAGCGGTAGCGGTTTTTCACAAATTCCTCCAGTCGACCGTCGGCACGAATGGCTGCGGCGATCCTGAGGCCGCGGGCGAAGGCGTCCATGCCACCAACGTGCGCGTGGAACAGATCCTCCGGCTCGAAGCTCTCGCGGCGCACCTTGGCATCGAAGTTTACGCCACCGGTGCTGAAACCACCCATCTTAAGAATCGGGAGCATGCACTCGGTGGTGAGGTAGATGCTGGTCGGGAACTGGTCGGTGTCCCAGCCGAGCATTGGGTCGCCGGTGTTGGCGTCGATGGAACCAAGCGCGCCGGCGGCCACTGCGACCTCCAGTTCGTGCTGCATCTCATGGCCAGCCAGCGTCGCGTGGTTGGTCTCGAGGTTGAGCTTGAAGTGGTCCATCAGGTTATACTGGCGCAGGAAATTCAAGCAGGCGGCAGCATCGGAGTCGTACTGGTGCTTGGTCGGCTCCTTTGGCTTGGGCTCGATGTAAAACTGGCCCTTGAAGCCGATCTTCTTTTTGTGATCGACTGCCATCTGGAGAAACGCGCCGAGGTGGTCCAACTCACGGCCGATGTCGGTGTTCCAGAGAGTCGAGTAACCTTCACGGCCACCCCAGAAGGTGTAGCCCTCGCCGCCGAGTTGGTGCGTACGGTCGCGCGCAAAAGTCAGGAGACGGCGATGCACGGCCAGGGGGTCGGCGTAGAGGCGCAG
>JAPPPH010000232.1 GCA_028817635.1 Verrucomicrobiales bacterium
CTGTACCACAACTGGCTGAAGGATCGCATCGCCAACAACGTGCCGTTCGACAAGATCGTACAGGAACTGCTCTCTTCAACTGGCGGGACATTCAAGTCACCGGCAACGAACTTCTACCAGATCGAGCGGGACACACTGAAGGTCACCGAGAATGTCGCTCAGGTGTTCATGGGCATGCGCATCCAGTGCGCCCAGTGTCACAATCACCCGTTTGATCGCTGGACGATGGATGACTATTATTCGTTCGCGTCGTTCTTCTCGCAGATCGGCCGCAAGAACGCGGAGGATCCCCGCGAGGTGATCGTGTTCAACCGGCGCAGCGGCGCCTTGAAACACCCGATCGGTGGCCGCACCATGATGCCCAAGTTTCTCGGTGGTGCGGCACCGGAGATCACACGCGCGCAGGATCGCCGCGCCGTCCTGGCCACGTGGCTCGCCTCCGCGGACAACCCGTTTTTCGCGCCAAACCTCGCCAACATCATCTGGGCGCATTTCTTCGGCATCGGCATCATCGAGCCGGTGGACGACGTCCGCGTCAGTAACCCCGCCTCCAACCCGGAACTGCTCGATGCTCTGGCCAAGCGCTTCACGGAATACAACTACGATTTCAAACGGCTCGTCTACGACATCTGCACCTCGCGCACATACCAGCTCGCCACCCGCACCAACAAATCCAACGCCGCAGACACACGCAACTTCGCGCACGGCCGCATCCGCCGGCTTCGCGCAGAGGTGCTGCTCGACGTCATCACCCAGGTCACGCAAACCAAGAATAAATTCAAGGGCCTGCCATTGGGCGCACGCGCAGTGCAGATCGCTGACGGTAACGTCGGGAATTATTTCCTCACCACCTTCGGCCGGGCCACGCGCGAGACGGTCTGCTCCTGCGAAGTGAAAATGGAGCCCAGCCTCTCGCAGGCACTGCACCTCATCAATGGCGACATCGTCCAGTCCCGAATCCAAAGCGGCGGCCTCACCGGCGAATTGCTCAAGGAGCACCCACCCGCCGAGGTGCTCCGGCAACTCTACCTACGCACCCTTTGCCGCCCGCCATCCGACGATGAACAGGCAGCCATCCTCGGCCAACTCGAGAAGGAACCGGACAAAAAAGCCGTCATGGACGACGTCTTCTGGGCGCTGCTTAACTCGAAGGAATTCATCTTCACCCACTGACCGTGAAAAACCACCCCGCCCATACATTGTTGCTTGCCGCTTGGCTTTCCATCGTTCCGCTTGGCCAAGCGCAGGAGAAAATCACGTATCAGGATCACATCCATCCGCTTTTCGAAAACGCCTGCAACTCCTGCCACAATGCCGACAAGGCCAAGGGCGGTCTCGACCTCTCGAGCTACGCCAACACGTTGAAGGGCGGCAGCAGCGGCGGCTCAGCCGAATCCGGCAATCCCGACGACAGCCTTTTGTACAAGGTCATTGCCCATCAGGAGGAGCCGTTCATGCCGCACAACAAGGACAAACTCCCCGATGCTCAGGTCGCCCTCGTGGCCAAGTGGATCGCCGGCGGCCTGCTTGAAACCAAATCCAGTACTGCAAAAAAGAAAAAGAAACCGGCGTTCGACCTTGGGTTTGTCGCGGTCACCAGCGGAAAGCCGGAAGGGCCGTTGCCGATGCCGGAGCATCTGCTGCTGGAGCCGGTCGTCAACGCCGAACGCGCGGGCGGCACCCCGGCGCTCGCCGCCAACCCGTGGGCACCGGTCATCGCGGTCGCCGGCCAAAAACAGGCGCTGCTTTACCACTCCGAGACGCTCGAGTTGCTCGGCGTGCTGCCGTTTGAACGCGGCTTCATCGAGTCGCTCACATTCAGCCGTAACGGCAAACTGCTCATCGCCGGGGGCGGACGCGGCGGCAAGACCGGCGGCATGGTCGCGTGGGACGTCCAGTCCGGTCGACAACGCATGTCGCTTGGCAGCGAGTACGACACTGTGCTCGCCGCCGACATGATGGCCGACATGACCACGGTCGCGCTCGGCGGCCCGGGCAAGCGCGTCAAGATGTTCGAGCTACCAACAGGTGAACCGCTTTTCAACATCAAGAAACATTCCGACTGGGTGATGGCCCTCACATTTTCGCCCGACACCGTGCTGCTGGCCAGCGGCGATCGCAACGGCGGCCTGCACATCTGGGAGTCGTTCACCGGCAATCTTTTTTACACGCTCGACGGCCATCGCGACGACATCACGCGACTGAGTTGGCGGCTCGACTCGAACGTGATCGCCTCCGCGAGTGAGGATGGCTCCGTGCGCCTCTGGGAAATGTTCAACGGCAAACAGGTCAAGAGCTGGACCGCCCACGGCGGCGGCACCCTCACGGTGCAATTCAGCCAAAGCGGCGACCTCGTCACCGCCGGTCGCGACCGGCAGGTCAAGATTTGGGACCAGAATGGCAAACAAAAACAGGCAATCAAGGGCTTCAAGAGCCTCCCCCTTGAGGCGGTTTTCAGCCACGACGGCAAGCGGGTTTTCGTCGGTGAATGGAACGGCAGCGTGACCGTCTGGGACGCCGCCAACGGCAAACCACTCGGCGAACTCTCCGCCAATCCTCCGACCCTGGCCCAGCGACTCGAGGCGGCCAAGCGCTTGGCCAAGGCCGCCGAAACCACGCGACAACAGGCCTCTCAAACCCATAGCCAAGCTAAGGCCAACGTCATCGCCGCAGGGGATGTCCTGAAAAAACTCCACGCGGC
>JAPPPH010000043.1 GCA_028817635.1 Verrucomicrobiales bacterium
AAATAGAGCAGCACCATTCCGTCATGTTTCTCCACCGTGTCGCTGAAGTTTTCATCGGTCACCTTGGCCATCTCCGGCTGAGACGGTTCCGGGAGTTTGCATTGCTGCAAAAACAGGACGATGTCCCGGATGTCGTCCATCGCCTGCGGATTGTCGAAGGCCGGCATCAGCGAGATGCCCTCGGCTGTGTGCTGCTCCCTCGGTTCGGCGATGACCGCGTTGGGGTCAAGGATCGACTGGAGGATTTCGTCGGGGCCAAGGCGGCTGCCGACGTCGGCCATGTCGGGGCCCATGGCCAGTTCGTTGCGCATGCCAGGGGCTTCCTCGTCGCCGATGGCGTGGCAATGCCAACAGCCGTAGGTGTAAAAGGCGTTGTGCCCGCGTTCCACGGCGAGCTTTTGCTCGGCGGCGTTTTTAGGCGTCTCGAGCGTGTTGGTGGGTGTCGGTTGCGGAGTCGCCTCGACCGGCGGGGTGTCGGTTGGTTTGCCGCACCCGTAGAGCAGCGCGCACAGGGCAAATAGTGTTGCGGCGCGGTTGGGTCGCCGGTTTTTACCCCTTGCGCTTGGCCGGCTCGTGCCCGTCATAATACAGCATGAAATCCCCGCCGTGGGTGGCGACCACTGCAGCGTTGCTCCACTTGGCGGCGGCTCCGTTCAGCCGACCACCGGCCTTGGCCACCGCGTTGCCATCCCGGTCATACACCTGCCAGACGACGTCCTGCACTTCGACCCAGCAAAACAGCACATCGCCGTTTTTGTTGGTGGCCACCATCGGGCGGGTGCTGGACTTGCCGGAGTCGGGTGCGGCGTTGATGCTCAGATTTTTTTCGACCTTGGCGAAGGAGGATTTCCCGCGCGTGCTGAAACCCATGTAGACGCCATCCGCTCCGCTGGACATGGAGTAGAGCGCGCCGGGGCAGCCGCACTTTTCCCACTTTTGAACCAGTCGCTTGCTCCATGTCTTGCCGGCGTCCTTGGAGACCATGAGGTAGGTGTCCTTGTCCCAACTGCTCGGGGAGGTGCGCACGGAGTTCCGGTAGAGGATGTACAGGTTGCCCTGGGCATCCATGGTGGCCTGAATCGGGCAGCAACGGCAGTTGCCCTTGATGTCGATGTCCAGCTTTTGGGGTGCGGACCAGTTTTTGCCTTCGTCCCTCGACACCGCCATGTACATGTCGCGGCCCATCTCAGGGCCGGGCTCGGTTTGGCCGGGCCAAAAGGCGTAGACGGTTGAGCTGTTTTGATCGGCCACAATGGCGCCGGCCCCTTCAAAGCCGATCGTGTTGCCGATGATGTTCGCCTCGTCCTCGAACGCGCTGCCGTCGTCGTTCAACCGGGAATGCAGCATGTAGCGAGACGAAAAACGTAAAGTGGAAAATCGAACTGCCGGGGCTTGGCCACTCTTCGCCGATCGTTTGGGGTGACCTCGTTTTTGTCACCACAGCTGAAGGAGTGGGTGGTCGTAAACCGTTTACCGGCCAGACTCCCGAAGGGGCACACAACAACATGGACCCAGAGTCCGTTTTTCAATTCGCCGTCATGGCCATCAGCCTCGAGGATGGGGTCATAGTCTGGCGACGAACCCTCGCGGAACATCAACCGCACCAAAGCACACACGAATCTGCAACGTGGGCCTCGAATTCACCGGTGGCGGACGGAGAACATCTCATCGCATTCTTCGGTTCGAATGGATTGTACTGCCTTGATATGGGCGGGCGCTTGCTTTGGGAGAAGGACTTGGGCGACATGTTGGTCAAGCACGGTCATGGAGAGGGAGCATCACCGGCGCTCTACGGGGAAACGGTCATCGTTAACTGGGATCATGAGGGGGAGTCGTTCATCGTCGCCTTGGCCAAGCGGACAGGCGAGGAACTTTGGCGACAACCAAGGGATGAAGTGACCTCATGGGCAACCCCAATCGTCGCGGAACACAACGGAATCCCCCAAGTGGTCGTCAGTGGGACCAAGCGGGTGCGTGGCTACGGTTTGAAAAACGGGGAAATCTTCTGGGAGGCTGCTGGACTTCCGGGAAATGTTGTGGCAACTCCGGTGGCGGCGGATGGGGTCGTTTACGCAGCTGGCAGCTATGAAAAGCAGAAATTGCTTGCGGTTCGCCTTGCCGGGGCCACTGGCGATATTACCGGCACAGATCATATCGCTTGGTCAAAAACACGCAGCACACCCTATGTTCCGTCCCCACTTTTGCTTAATGGTTGGCTGTATTATCTGAGGCACTACCAGGGCATTCTATCGCGAGCCAACGCAAAAACCGGCTCAGAACCGGGTGGCCCATTCCGACTTGGCCCGATTTTTAGCGTGTATTCCTCTCCGGTAGCGGTAAAAGGGCGAATTTACATCACAGACCGGAATGGAAAAACAATCGTCATTTCCGACGATCAAGAGCCTAGTGCATTGGCTTTGAACGAGTTAAGTGATCAATTTAGTGCATCCCCTGCCATTTTTGGTGAAAATTTAGTTCTAAGAGGTGAAAAGTATATTTACTGTCTTTCCGATAACCTCAAAGAGACAAAAAATAATTAAGTCGGTTTTTATTTGACATTTTACTTTAATTTGCTTTCTGTCTTCCCTGTCTTTGCAAATAGCAAAGTATTACTGTCCAACAACTTAAATAGTATCAAATGAAAAGCAATTATTTGAAATGCTTGGCTAGCGCCTTTGCATTATCTTTTGTATTTGTACCT
>JAPPPH010000520.1:0-2137 GCA_028817635.1 Verrucomicrobiales bacterium
TGCCGCCAAATTTCGCGGCCGGTCTTTTTGTCCAAACCACAGATCGCCCCTCCGATTTTTGTGTCAGCCTTCACCACGACGATATCGCCAAACACCATCGGCGAACTGCCGTAACCCTGATGCACCTTGTATTTACCGATCGGCTTCTGCCAAAGCAGCTTGCCGTCGAGTCCCAGCGCCGAGGCGTACGCCTGGTTGCCGATCACAAAGTTCACATACAAACGCTCGCCATCATGAACCACTGCCGTCCCGGCGTGCGACGCGTGCTTGTTCAGGCCCACCGCAAACTGTCCCTCGTGCACTCTGGTCTCCCAGACCGGTTTCCCGGTCGCCTTGTTCAGGCAGATCACCGACTGGTACATCTCATCCTCTTCCGCCGTGGCGAGATAAATACGGTCGCCCACCAACGTCGGCGTGCTGTGGCCCCGGCCGGGAATCGGTGTTTTCCAGACAACGTTTTTGGTTTCGCTCCATTCGGTTGGCAGACCTTTCTCAAACTTGGCCTGTCCGTCGGAGGTCAGGCCCCGCCAGTTCGGCCAATCGGTCTCCGCAAACTTGGTTTCCGCAGTCAAACCGCCGGCCAAGCCAAGCAACAACGATAGGGTAACAATCCTGTGCATCATGTCTTGAAGTCGGCGCAGAGCGTTGCCGAAAGTCCGTGCCCCCGCAAGGTCAATCACCCGCCGACACCCGCTCGCCCAGCAGCCGCCCTAGCGCGATCACCCCTGCGGTGTCGAGGACGAGCCACTTCTTTTGAGGCGGCAATTCGAACGCCTTGATGTGGATCAGATTCGGGTCTGCCGAAGCCACTTTTTCCATGTCCGCCACGACGTCGATCCGGTTGACGCCCTTCTCATCCGTCGGCGGCTGCTGGCTGACAAACCATTTCAGCTTCGGCTGGCCAAGGTCTTTTCGGCTCTGCCCGATGATCGCCTGCAACCGCCCGGCGGCCTCTTTTCGGTAGGGATAAAACGACATGTCGTTTTCGCCGAGATGGTAAACGATGCCAGCCAAACGCACCTTGTGCCCCTTGGCCTCCAACTCGCGAATCGACTCCTGAACGAATTTCACAAACTCAGGATAAACATGGCGCGACCGGGCCATGCTGCCCTCCGGCGTCCAGTCGATGATCTGCGAACCGCTGTGGGTGAACTTGGCGATGGCCACGTTGGCCAAGCGCTTGGCCTGCAGCGCGCCGGCAAAACTCAGCTCCGGCCCGAATGTGTCATAGTACCCCGCTTGGCCAAGCGGCTCCCAGCCGTCGGATATACGGTAGCCACCACCAAGGCTGTACTTGAACGCGATGCCCGGGTTGTCCTTCAGCAGAGCGGCTTGGCCAAGCTGGGCCACGTTCTGCACGAACGCCCGTTCGCCCTCCATATTGCGATGCCCGGCGAGGATGAACAGGTTGACCTCGCTCCCCTCTTTGTACGGCCAACGCTTCAGCGGTCGCGCGGGGGCCTGCGCTTGGCCAAGCGATCGCAAATAGGCCGTGGCGTAGTTGTCGCCGTGCTGCAATTGGCCAAGCGTGCCGTAGTGATAATGCAGCCCGACCGGGTGACCGATCTCCACGCCCACGTGCGACGTCGGCACGTATTCCGCGAACGGATCAACCTCCGTAACAGCGCGCTGCCCCCGGCTGATGGCGTACATCCGTGGCCGCAAATCCATGCCCCAGATCGTCTTGGTGCAAAGTTCGCCGATGTAAAATTTCAACTTCGGTGACTTGAGATCGCGGCGCCACTTGGCGAGATAATTCTTCAGGTTCGGGCCGTAGTTTTTCATGTAGTCCTCATTGAACATGTCGTTCTCGCCCTGATGCCACATGAAACCCTCAATCCGATAACGAACGCCCTGCCGCTCCAGCTCGGCGAGCGAATCGCGCACCAGCTTCAACGCCAACGGGTACATCTTGAAACCGATCGGCTCGTCCGGATTCCAGTCGCCGCCGAGGTGCGTGCCGCCGGCCGCGCACTTGATGATCGCCACCGGTGCATCGATGGCCTGCGTCACCCGCCGCGCAAAACTCAGCTCCGGCCCGACGGTGTTGTTGACCGGCTCCAATGCCACCCAGCCGTCGCTGTTCGTCTTGTTTTCCCGTCCGATTGAGTAGGAAAAACGGACGCCCTCCTGCGGC
>JAPPPH010000520.1:2147-13484 GCA_028817635.1 Verrucomicrobiales bacterium
TCCTGCGGCTGTTCCAGCCCGGCATACGGCGGGAAGTTTTTGATGTCCTTCACCTTCGAATCGGAACCGACCATGTTGGATTGCCCCGCAAAAATGAAAACCCGAACCGTGGAGTCATCCGCCGTCTGGCCAGGCGAAAGCCCCGCTGCGATTATCGAAAAAACGAAAACAAGAATTTGTCGTGTCATGAAAATGCGCCGCCAGACTAAAGCGCTCAGCGGTTCAGGCAAGGCCCCAGCCCCGGCGCAGTGACCACTCGGTGCCGAGCAGCGCGGCCAACAAAAGAAGCAGCCACCACCGATCCCAGGTGGAGCTTTCGCGGTACTCGACGAACTGCGCCTGCAGATCGCCAAGTTCCCCCGCCAGCAGCGACTGTCCCGGCCCAACGGCGAACCGGCCACCGGTAGTCGCGGCGAGGGACTGCAGCAATTCGTGATTCGCCCGGGTCGATGCCAGCTCCCTCTGATTCGGGATCACGTCAACAAGCTGACGCGCGAACACGTTTTCGTCACCGGCCTTGGCCAGATGCGCGACCAGTCGGTGCGCCCCTTTTTGTTCGGCGACAAACGACGCCGAAAAACTCCCGTCACTAAGGCTGGACTCCAGCGGCAGCTCCGCCTCGGTGCGGTCGGGGCGAACGAGTTTCAAAGTCAGCTTGGCCGCCGGGTCGGGCGACAGGGTGGTCACCGTGAGCGGCACAGTTTCGCCGATGTGAACCGGCCCGACGGGTAACTCGATCCGGATCTCACCGGCCTTGCGCTGGATGCGGTCTGCCGCCAGCCAGCGGATGGCGTTGTTCCAAAATTGCCGGTAGTAGCCGTTGCGATCCGTCGGCGTGCCGAACCGGCTCTCGAACGAGGCGCCCCAGCCGGGCGTGGTGTCGGAGGTGAACGCCATCGTGCGGCCCCGACCAATCTGCTGTACCGCGAACACCACCAGTGGGCCGTACTGGTTTGATTTGCTACCGTGCAACGCCAGCGACACGGCGCCCGGCTTGAGCCGATTGACAAGATTCAAACCGCCGAAGCCGGGGAACTTTTCATTCCACGCCCGGCGCGACTCGTCGGCGGTCAACCCGACCCGCATGATCGGGTGATCGTACGCCTCCTCCGGTATCTTGAGCTTGAACCCACGCCACTCCGAGTCGCGGTTGCCGACCACGTCCACCGGCATGAGCTTGTCGATCACAGTCTTGTCGTACTGTCCCGCGCCGAACGCCGTCGAGCCACCGACCATCACGAAGCCACCGCCGTGCTGCTCCACCAGCGACACGGTGTTGTCGAGTTGTTCCGGGGTGAATGCCTCACGATAAATATCACTGTTGATGACCACGTCATACTTGAGCAGCGAAACCATGTTGGTCGGAAAACCCCGGTAAGGATGGGCGACGTTGTACACCCGACGACCCTTGCGGTCGGTGCGGTACGGACTTCGCTTCGCAAATACAATCGAAGTGTGCTGCGGAAAATATAGCGAGGTCACTTCCATTTGTGGATCCTGCTCGAGCGCGTTCTCCAGCGTGTCGGTGGCGCCCGGCGTGCCCTCCATGTAGAGCACGCGGATTTTTTCGTCGCGCAAATCGACCCCGAAGCGACCGGCATTATTGTCGTCCAGCCGCTCGCCCGATTGCTGGCCGAGGCTCACGCTGTACTCGGCAAACCCCTCGAACGGCGAGTCGAAATCCAACAGCACCTCCTGCGGTTTACCCGTGAGAGTGACTGCCTGCTCATGCAGCAACCTCCCGCCACGCCGTACAGTCGCCATTGTTTTTCGGCCTTCAAAACCGGGACTGTCCACTGCAAGGCTTAACCGAATCTTCGGATCGAACGGCACGATCTGCCCACCGGCCGCCCCTCGCAAAACCACGTCCGCTGCCTCCTCCGGCGTGCCGAATCCAAAGGCGAATAGCGGAATGCCGGCACGGTGCAGCTTCAACGCCGACTCGCGGCTCGCCGCCGTGTCCGCAAACTGGCCGTCGCTCAAGAGCACCACCGCGCCCAGTGGCACGTCGCGCGGCTGGTTGAGTAACGACGCCAACGCTTCGGAAAATCGGGAGTGGGATTCCGCCGCTGCCACGGTCGCCAGCTCGTTGGTCGTGCCCAGCCGTTCGCCGAACGTGTACAGCCGCAAGTTCCCGGCGATCCCAGTCTGCGATTGGATCGACTCGGCAAACGCCTTGGCCAAGGCCATCCGCGTCGATTGGTCGGGTGTGTCCTGCAATGCCATGCTTTGGGAAACGTCGAGCAGGACCGCGACCTCGCGTGTTTCGTCGAACGCCTTGCGGTCAATCCGGTGCGGATCCGCGAGCAGAAACAAAACCAGCGCCACCGAACCAACCCGGAGGCCCCACAACAAAACGCGGCGCGCTGACGAGAGTTTACCGGCTCGTCGATACGACCAAAATCCCACCGCCAACAGCACGGCACACAACACTGCCACTCCCTGCCAAACCGGCGTGAGCTGAAAATAAATCTCTGGCGAAGTCTCGTTCACGATGGGTGCGCACTCACTCCTCGTAGGAGATCGCGCGCAGGTAATTCTCGATCAACGGCGCGTAGCCGGAGGGAAGTTCATCGGCCTCGGAGAGGATGCGATCCGCTTGGCCAAGCGCGGCCCGCAGCAGCTCGGCCGCATCGGTCAATGTCCCCTCTCCTTCGGTCCCAAGTTGCAGCGCTTGGCCAAGCGCCTGGTCCTCGATCTCGCCGGAGGCCTGACCAAGCAGGTTCGCCGCCTCCTCCAGCAGACCGGACAACGCCTCGGCACCGCCCTGCGCACCGGTCGGGATCGGCAGACCGGCAGCCGTCTGCGCCGCCTGACTTGAGCGTTGGCCCAGTTGCGCCTGCGCCTCGGCCGAGGGATCGGACGCAGTCTCACTGCCCTCCTCCGCCGCGGCCAATTCCTCATTCAACGCCTCCTGCTCGGCGATCATCTGCTCGATCTGCGCCAGCAATTCCTTCATCCGCTCCTCACTATTTTCCGACTCGGAACTGCTGGAGGAACTGGACTCCCTGAGCGTGATTTTTGGCTGTCCATCCTGCCCGGCGTCCTCGCTTTGGCCCGGCATTTGTTGATCGTCCGGAATTAGCGCCGCCGCGCGGGTCAGCGCCGCGATGGCCAGCTCCTGCGCGGTGATCGCCTGCTTCCGGTCGTACGGCTGCAGGTTTCTGGCCGAAAGTTTCATCGCCGAGGCAGCCATCCGCAGCTCGAGCGAAAACTGAATCGCCACGAAATCAGTAGTCACGGTGTCGGCCTGTTCGCGGAGTTGCTCCACGTAGCCAAGCGCCTCGAGTTGCTCGGCACGGATCGGAATCCGATCCTTCGCCGGGGGATCGTGCGGCAGCCGCGAGGTGTCGGTGAGAATGTGCTTCTGCATCTCGAGCGGGTTGACGCGCTCCTCATTCCCGCCGCCGCCACCACCACCGCCGCCCTGACTCCCGTCATCCCCGGGCGGAGGCGGCACCTCAATCAGGACGACCTCCGACTCTCCGATGCCGGGGCCGCTCAACACGTTGCCGTCCCGCGCCTCGGCGTGCACCGCGACAATGTCGTACGGCTTCAGATCCAGTCCGGACAAATCGAGTGTCGCGGCGGCGGTGAACTCATGCGCTGCGCCTTTATCAAACTCCACCAGCTGCTCCTCCGGCGTTTCGCCGATTTTTCGATAGAGCAGTTTCAGCGAGTCGATGCCGACATCGTCCGTGCCCCTCAGTTGAAATTGAACCGGTTTACCCAGCTCAAACTCGTCGCCAGTGTGGGATAAAATCCTGATCGTGGGCGGCTCATCCGGCAGCACGAGAATGCGGTGCGGCTCGGGGTCAAGCGCGATGTCGCCGTGCCGACCGGTCAACCGTAGACCGTACTCGATCGACTCCGCGAGCAGCGGCAGCCGCAGCTCAAACCGGTTGGTCGCCCCCGCGGCGAACGGCAGATTTTCAGCCGCGTTTTCCTCGCCGCCAGCGACGGCGAACACCGCCTCGACCGGCTGCTCCAGCGTCTCGATCGTGTAGCGAATCGAACTTCCCTCGAGAACATCGAAACTTGGTTCATCGACCGTTTTCTTTAGTCGCTGCGCGTATGCCGGAGGCGAAACCTCGATGTGATACCTGGCCACGGAAGGCAGATCGTACGGGTCGAGCTGGTACTCGTCCGACTGCCCGTCCCCGGCGAAAGCCTGCAGCGAAGTCGCCCCGGAGACGTTTGGCACCGTGACACGAAACGAGCCGTCCACGGCCACCGAGGCAGTCTGCGCTTGGCCAAGCGCGGCCAGTCGCACCGTGACTTCAGCAGCCCTGCGACCGGTCACCTGCCCCGACACCTCGATGGTCGCGCCCTTGGCCAACCGCTCCGGCAGCTTGGCCAAGCGTACCTGCGTGTAGGTCAGGTCCGCGCCCGGCAGGGCCAGGCGCAAATAACTCAGCCAACCGCCCAGCGCCACGAAGAGTACAGTGACAGTGAGCACGGCCGTCAACCCGATCTGCCAACGGCGCAGCTCCGCCCGGAGCGGCAGCGGATTGTCGTTCAACAATTCGGCGGCATGAGCGTCCAGTCGCTCCAGCAGTTCCTCTCCCATCTCGGCCCGGGCCGTGGCGTCGCGTGCGGAGTCGTCCGCCGCCGTGCGTAGGGCGAGCGTGGAGTCGTCCGCCTGCGTTTCAGTGGCAGCCACCAGTTCATCGACCGGTTGCGGCACCCGCGAGTTCCATAAACGCAAAACCAAACCGACGACTGCAGCCAGTGCGATCAGGGTCAAAACCAGACGCGGCCCGGTTCCGGCCTCGCTGAAAAAATCGATCACCCCCAGCGCCAGCAATGCACCAAGCGCAACTGTGACGGCGGCCACCCGGGATCGGCGGGTAAGCATCCGTGCGCGAACGGCGGCCCGCTGGTTCAACTCGGTTTGAAAAGTCTCGGTGCTCATTTTGTGTTCGTCACTGCGGAGTGATAGCGGTTGCTGATCAGCGGCTCGGCGGCGAGCAGGAGCGCGAGCAGGATGAGCAACGTCCGCCAAATTACCGAGCTTTCCGACTCGGTGCCGGCTTTGAGAAATGCCGCCGATTCCTCGTCGCTGCTCTGCCGCAGTTTCTCGAGTTGCCGCTGCACGACGATGCCCTGCACGGCGGCGAGGTCGGACTCAGCCGGCGGCAGATTCACCGCGATCAGCTGGACGAGCCCACCCTCCGCATCGGTCAGCGAATACACGCCGGGCACTTCAGGCAGATCGACGACGAGCCGATTTTCATCGTTCGCCGTGAAGGGTTTTTTGTTCAGCTCGAACGCCTGGCCGGCGGAATTCTCCGGCAAACTCAGCGTGAGCGTTTGGCCGGTACTCCCCTGCGTGGTGACGTCACGCCGATGGTTCTCGGCCTGACCGGCGGCACGCACGGCAAGCAGGTGCGCGGTCACCACAAACAACGCCCCGTCCGTCTGCCACTTACCCCAGCTACGGTCCGCGCTGGCGTTCACGAAAATCACGCGCCCGGCCCCGAGCGTTTTCTCGACGATGAACGGGACACGATCCGCGAAACTCGCCAGCGTCACGGCACCGGTCCGCGTCGTGGCTACGTGGCGATGCGTCAGCGGCAGCCGGCGCAGGCGTCGCCGATGCTCCGCGCTCAATTCGCCCCAAAGCGGATGGCGCACCGAGACCGCCTCGAGGGTCGCCATCCCGTCAAGCGGTTCCGTCTCGCCAACAGAAACCGGCAGCAGTTCGTCGAGCGCTGCATCGATCGATCCGGCCTGAAATTCAGGTCCGCCAAAAACCAGCAACCCGCCGCCGCTGGCCACGAATTTCTTGAGCGCAGCGGCGCCGCCCGCAGTCAGGTTGGCCCCGTCCGGCAAAACCACCAAACCCCGGCTGCTGTCCGGTTTTGTGAGCGTCAACAATTCCGCAGCAGCAGAGGTCGGCATGCCGTGATGCAGCTCAAACTGCATCGGGATTTCCTCGCTGAAGTTTTCCGGTGAGAGTGCCCGGCCGAGAAAAAATGTTTTGCGAAGAAACGTCTTCGCGGTCGACTTCGGCTCGATCAACAGCACCGGCAACGGTTGCTGAACGTAGAAGGCGTCAAACGCGCGGTCATCGCCTGGCCAGGCGTCCCCGCCCGTTGTGGTGAGCGTGCGCGAAACCCAGCCGTACCGGTTGCCAGCGGTGTACGGAATGGCGAGCGCGGTCTGTCCGCCGGCCAGATCCAACTCACGCTTGGCCAAGCGCACGGCCTCCACTTCTCCATGCAATTCGTCCTGCACGGTAACCATGCCGCTAGGCTGCGAGTAGCGATAAACGCCGGTTCGCAATATGCCCCGGCCACGGGCGCCGACCTGAAATCCGCCGTTCACCGGCTCCAGATCACCGGCCTTGGCCACGCGCAGGGTGACGTTGGGCGGAAGGGCGAGGTTGTCGAGATTCTCGATCGCGCTGAGCTGCAGGTCGCTCACGACATGAATGATTTTTGGAAAGTCCGGACCGAACCGGCCAAGCGACTGGGCGGCTTTATGAATTGACGCCGCGAGATCCCCCGCCCGGTGTGACGGCGTGGCGGCATTCAGTATGCGCTTGGCCTCGGAGGGGCGCACCCAGCGCACCGGTTCGTCCGCCTGGCCCGGCGCGAACAGGATCGCGACCTGGCTGCCGTGGCCGGTCTCGTCGAGCGCCCGCTTGGCCAAGCGCTTGGCCTGATCGAGCACAGTTTCATCTCCAGACATGGCCTGCATCGAGGCGGAGCGATCGAACACCAGCGCAATCGCCACGCGCTGCGGCTTGGGCGTGGCTGCCATGCCGGCGAAAAAGACCTTCGAAAAAACCAAGGCAAGGAACAGCACCGCGAGGCAGCGGAGAAGGAATAGCGGCCAATCCTGGATGCTGCGCTTTTTGCGGGTGGACAGTTCGCTTGGATCAATGAAGCGGTTTGTGCTGAACACCACGCGGCGCGGCTGGCGGCGGCGCTGCAGGTGCACCCAGACCGGAATCGCGAGGCACGCCACGCCGGCGGCAAACAGCCATGGGTTGGTGAAGCTCATCTCAGCTAAAACAGTTCGGCGCGCCGGGACAGGAACGCGGACAGGGCGAGATCCATCGGCTCGTCGGTGATGATGCGGCAGTAGGCGGTCTCGTGCTCAAGGCAGAGCGACTCGATCGAGCGAAGGAACGCGCCGAATTTTTTATCGTACCCGGGGCGCATACTCCGGCCGTCGGCCTCGATCTCCGCGCCGGTCTCGCTGTCCACGAACAGCACGTCGTCCTCGAACTGCGGGTCGACCTCGTCGCGGTGCAATACGTGCAAAAATAAAACCTCGTGGCCGCGCTCGTTGAGTTGTGTGAGAAAGTCGCGGCCCTGTTGCTCGGGAAAATACCCGTCCGACACCAGCACGGAGACCGCCCGCTCACGGCCCAGCGCAAGCAGTCCGGCGAACTGCCCGAGGTCATCGGCCTCACCGTCCGCCTCGGTTCGCGCCAGTCGATCCAGCAACGCGTGAAGATGATCGCCCCGGCTGCTGGGCGGAATCAACGGGACGCGATCCCCGTAATCGGTCTGGCCTATAAACCCGATGCCGGGTGCGTCATTCTGGTTTTGCATCAACAAGGCCAGCACAGCGCAGAGCAACCGGGAGTAGGCCATCTTGTTTTGGGCGCCGTCGCCGTAGGCCATCGAACGGCTGGTATCGAGGTACAGGTAGCCGCGCAGGTTTGTTTCCTGCTCGTATTCGCGGATGAAAAGCTGATCCGTCTTGGCCCAGACGCGCCAGTCGACCAGCCGCGCCGGGTCCCCCGCCATGTACGGCCGATGCGCCGCAAAAACCGGGCTCGAGCCACGCCGCGCGCTGCGGTGCAGGCCATGAAAGTAGCCGTCGACCACGTTGCGCGCGAGCAACGGCAGATCCCCCGCGAGCGCGAGCAATTTGTCGTCGATGGCCAGTGGGGTGTTCACCGGAATACCGTGTGTGCGTTAGTCCGTCTCGCTGACGGCGCTGAGAATCTCCCCGACGAGCCGGCTCTCATCCACCCCGTTGGATCGGGCCTTGAAATTGCAAAGCACACGATGCTCCAGCACCTGCCTTGCCACCGCGCGGACGTGGTCAAAATTCACGCACGGATCGCCCGCGATGGCGGCCCGGCCCTTGGCCCCGAGGATGAGGTATTGCGACGCACGCGGCCCCGCGCCAAACCGGACGTACTCGCGGATGGTGTCGGTCGCCTGCTCACTCTCCGGTCGACTGGCGTTGGCCAGCAGCACCGCGTAGCGGATGACGTCCTGCGATACCGGCATCGCCCGGACAAGCCGCTGAATCTGCAGCACCTCCGCACCGGAAAGCACCGACGACAACTCCGGCGAGTCGGCCCCGGTCGTCTCGCTCCCCACGCCGATCTCCTCGTCGCCCGTCGGGTAGTTCACCTGGATCGACAGCATGAACCGGTCCGTCGCCGCCTCCGGCAACTGGTACGTACCCTCCTGCTCGATCGGGTTGCGCGTGGCGAAAACAAAAAACGGGCTCGGCAACGCGTAGGTCTCCCGGCCGACACTGACCTCGCGCTCCTGCATCGTCTGCAGCATCGCCGCCTGTGTCTTCGGCGGCGTGCGGTTGATCTCGTCCGCCAGCAGCAGGTTCGCAAACACCGGCCCCTGCAGAAACTCGAGCTGACGCCGACCGCTCTCCGGATCCTCCTGCACGATATCCGTGCCGGTGATGTCCGACGGCATCAGGTCCGGCGTGAACTGGATGCGCTTGAACGACAAATCCAGCGCCTCCGCCAGCGACCGGATCAGCAGCGTCTTGGCCAGCCCTGGCACACCGGTGAGCAGCGCGTGTTCGCCGCAAAATAACGCCAGGATCACGTCGTCGATCACGGCGCCCTGCCCGACGATTGCCTTCCTGAGTTCCTGCTTGAGCGCAGCGGTTTTGCCGGCGAGTTGTTCCGCCAACGCGCCGTCCGCTTCAGATGATCGTGACATGTATTGTGAAAAATGAGAACTTACTTCAGCCGGTTTTTCTCCGTGGCCTCCGCAAATTTTTTGACGTGGTTTTGAAGAATCTTGAACTTGGGCACCTCGGCGTCCCCGGAGAACCGGCCCAAAAACTCGCCGATCAACTTCCCCGCATCGCGGTACAGCGCCTGATCAATCTGCAGGTACACCGTGTCCACCATCACGTCGCGCGCCCACTCGCTCTTCGGGTAACGCGACAGCCAGCGAACGGCCGAGGGCGTGAACTGCTCCGGCTTGGACTTGGTGAACAGGTACAGGACAACCAACTCCGAGGCCTCGCTGATCGCCGGTGATTGACGCCACTTGCGCCGCAGCGTGCCCAGGTCGCGCATGCACTTTTGTAGCGAGTCGCGATCCGCCTTGGCCACCCCCTGCTTCAACACCGCCGTCACCCCGGCCCACGTCGGGTCGCTGGCGTCCGGGTTGGCTCCCGCTTGGCCAAGCGCTGCCGCCGGTGTCACCGGGTTGGGCGGCGTGGCTTGAGTGGCTTGGGTGATTTTTTTCGGGGCCGGTTTTTTCACACCGCCGGGCAGCTTCACCTCGCTTTGCTGAACCGCCACCGGCGCCGAGCCGTCGCTGGCCACCAGCGCCACGTCGTCGATGAACACCTCGCCGGAGCCGCCAGCCACGGCACCGGTCACAAATCGAAACACCAACCGCACACCGGTCGCCCCCACCGGGGCAGGGATGCCCTCTGCCGAAACCTTGGCCCACTTGTCCTTGCCACCACGGAATCGTGTCAGCCCCTTGCCCGGGAGCCGCGCACCGTTGTCGTCGTACCACTCGATCGCGTACTCCTGCACGTAGCTCACGCCATGATCGGTCTGCTTTGCCCAAAACGTCAGGTCGTACGTCTTGCCCCCGGCCACACCGCTGACCACCGACTGGCCAAGGTGCCCTTCGCTTGGCACCGGGCCGTCGTTCTTGAGCGTCGAGCGCATGCTGTACTTGCCGCTGTGCGCCTCGGCATTCGTGCGCGCAGGTGGCGAGCCCAGCGTCGAGTTCCAGTTATCCGTCCCCTCGCCATCGCCGGACTCAAAGCCGCCGTTGGTGATGAGCCCCTCCCCCTTGGCCAGATTGACCACGCCAAGGCCAAGCGCGGCCAACGCGTAAAAGATTTTTCTCATGACTGCTGCAACTTCAAAGCGCCGCAGCCTAGAGAGGCGAACCCCGAAGCACAACCCCGCTTGGCCAAACTGGGCAAGCGGTTATTTCGCAACGTTGCCGGCACCTCTCCCCTTTCGTCGTCCGGGCTTCCTTATTCTACGTGCGTTATTCAACCTCAAGCGCAGTTGCCTAACCTATCTGAATCCGCTAAAAAGGGTGCAAGTGAACCGGTCAACTCCAGCGATGCCGCCTTGCCAGGCGCATTTTCCGCAGCACCACGATCGCCGTCAGTTTTTGCTGAAGGCGGGCGGAGGCATTGGCGGATTGGCACTGGCCGGTTTACTGCAGCAGGACGCCCAAGCAGCTAAGCCAAGCGCGGGCGATCCGCTGGCACCGCGCAATCCCCACTTTGCCCCTCGGGCCAAGCGCGTCATCTGGTTGTTCATGCACGGCGGGCCAAGCCACATGGACCTGTTCGACCCCAAGCCGGATTTGGCCAAGCACGCCGGCCAACCGTTGCCGGGTAGTTTTGGTGAGGTGATGACCCGGCGCAAGGTGGCAAAGAATCCCCTGCTTGGCCCGATCAAACCGTTCCGGCCACGCGGCCAATCGGGACTTGAGATCAGCGATTTCCTGCCGCACATCGCCTCACACGCTGACGAACTCTGCGTGATGCGCGGCTGCCACGGCGACAGCGTCAACCACCCTCAGTCGGTCTACCAGATGAACACCGGCTCGATCCTCATGGGCAAGCCGAGCCTCGGCGCGTGGGTGGCGTACGGGCTGGGCACAGAGAACCGAGACATGCCGGCGTTCGTCGTGCTGCCGGACCCGGGCGGCGGACTCAAGGGCGGCCCGCCGGCTTGGGGCAGCGGGTTTCTCCCCGGCAGTTTTCAGGGCACCACCCTGCGGCCCGGCGCGAATCCCATCCTCAACCTCAAGCCGCCGACCGGCATCAGCGGCCGCAGCCAGCGCCGTATGCTCGACCTCATCGGCGAACTCAATCGCGACCACCTCGCCGCCCGCGATTTTGACGACCGGCTCGCCGCCCGCGTGAATGCCTACGAGCTGGCATTCCGCATGCAGTCGGCCGCGCCGGAGATCGTCGATATCTCCCGCGAGAGCGAGGCCACGCGCCGGCTGTACGGCATCGGCCAAAAGGAAACGACCGAGTTTGGCACACGCTGACTGCTCGCGCGGCGGAAGATCGAGAAGGGCGTGAGCTTCGTGCAGCTTTACTCAGTCGACACCTCCG
>JAPPPH010000078.1:0-1557 GCA_028817635.1 Verrucomicrobiales bacterium
ACGCCACAACCGAGCCTTCATCGTCGTGCGTAGAAAGGACGTTACCGGAATTATCGACAACTGAAACATGATCAACACTCAAGCCTTCAACCGAGTTGGCAACCAGCATCTGGATCGCGCTTACCGTCTCCACCTTGGGTCTCACCATCCCTCTCATGGTCAGAAAAACGGATGCTGTGGCATGCCTACCAGGATCGATCAACAAACGATTTTCCGGGCTGACGATCATCACCCGGGCCGATTCTATCCCGCTAAACTTGGAAATGGTCCGGGCCAATTCTCCCTGCACAGCACGATTGTAGTTTGCGTGCTGCATGAAGTCCGACATGCCAAGCGTGTTTTTGTCCAATAACTCGTAACCGATCCCCTCGCCCTTTGGGATACCCTGTATAGCCAGCTTCATACGCATCTGGTGAACCTCGGACCTTGGCACTAAAACTGTGCTCCCACCGCCGCTGATCTTATATTCGACGTTGTTCTCCTCCAGAGCCTGAGTGACTTTACCAGCTTCGACCGGATCGAGATTACCATAAAGCAGTGAATACTCTGTTCGCCCACTCCAGACCAACACCGTGATCACGCCCGCAATCACCGCAAGTGTGGTCACCGAGACGGTGATTTTCTGGTTCAGGCCAAGTTCCTTCCAGATCCCGGCCAGCTGTTTAAAAAGTTCCTTTATCGCTTGCATCCTTGCCTCGCTTTAATTCTCAAAATTCAGAGCCCCATGGACATCAATTCCTTGTACGACTCGAGCAATTTATTCCGCAGTTCCACCATCATGGTAAAGGCGACGCCCGCTTCCTGAAATTCGGTCATCACCTGATGCATCGGCACGTTTTCACCGGCCAACATCGACTTAAGCGTGTTGCCCATGGTCGCGTGCTTATCGTTTACCTCGTGGACGAACTTGCCGAGCACGTTATCGAACACGCCACCATCTGACGGTTGCACTTGGCCCGGGGAAACCGGGGCAGCGCTTGGGCCAACCGGGGCCACTTGGCCAAGCGATGACGTTGCGTGGGCCGCTTGGCCAAGGCCGTTCATCTGCCCTGCCATCGCCTCCATGGCTTGCGACTGGGCCACATGCCCGTCGAGCATGTTCCGGGTCAGCGGGTTGGTGTTGAATGAAATTGGCTGCATTTAATTAGTTCTCGTAAACCCGGTTATTTGCCCATGTGTAGCGTCTGCATCGCCATCATTCTTGATGTGCGGATCACCGACATATTCGCCTCATAAGCACGCGATGCCGAAATCAAATCGGCCATCTCCTCGTGCACGTGCACATTGGGATAAAGCACCATCCCGTTCTCGTTCGCATCAGGGTGTCCCGGTTGGTAGACCTCACGAAACGGGCGTGAATCCTCGATGATCTTACTCGCACGCACCTCGGATAAGTTGTTCGTAGAAATATCAGCAGCGGATTTCATCTGATTACGCAGCATGGCATCGAAGTGAACCAGTTGACGACGGTAAGGGCCTCCTTCTTCCGTTTTTGTCGTATTCGCGTTGGCGATATTCTGGGAGATCACCTCCATGCGAACCCGCTCCGCATGAAGT
>JAPPPH010000078.1:1567-2693 GCA_028817635.1 Verrucomicrobiales bacterium
TAATCCGGGAATTAAATTCATTTCTTACCCAACTAGCTCACGCGACCTTTGATCGCGGATTTAATCTTGTTCAACGAACGCCCCAATACCTGCAAGGCAAAGGAATGCGTCATTGTGTTTCGCTGAAGACTTAACAGTTCGTCCTCAAGCTTCACCGTGTTGCCGTTCAAAGCGTCAGGAACGGCGCCCTGATCTACCTGAATACTGGAGTTTACTCGCGCAATCTGATTCACATCCCCCGATGCCACCGCCTTCTGAAGTCGTTTTTCAAAATCGGGATTTATGTCGATCCGCTTGTAGTGAGGCGTCTCGAGGTTGGCCAGATTACTGGCGATCGCTTGGTGCCGCAAAACTGAGGCATCCAGCGTTTTCTTCAGTGCAGTATAGGATTCTCTGGCGTAAATCGCTTCCAGCATTCTACCGAATCTGAGCATTCTCCATGCCATTCCATGCCAAAGCCTGCAGCCAAGCGCTTGGCCAAGCGCAATTTAGCGCAAACCGATTTTTCCACCCTGCCAATTCAAAATTGGCCCAAGTCTAGCTTTACGCCACGCGGTGTCCTGTCTTCCAAGTACGGGGCATGCAGTAAACAATGACACACAGCCACGGTAATCAAACGACTCGCCGGTGGTGGCAGCAATCCGTCCTGTCACTGCCGATTGCGCTGTGGATTATTGTGGCATCTCCTGAGCCACTGCACTCTCAGGATTCGTCATCCCCGCCAAGCGGAAGCAAGATCGACCCCGAGGAATGGAAAAGGTGGCACGAGCATAGAAATGAAGGTTGGGCTGCCTACAATATCGCCAGAGAATACCACCAAGCGTACCGGACAAGTGATAATCCGGGCGCAGCCAAAATTGCCTTCGATTACTACAAACAATCTGCGAATTCTGGCAATGCAAGAGCACAAGCCAACCTTGGATTTTGCTACGACAAGGGGATTGGAGTTGAGGAAAACCAGATCGATGCCAAGCGATGGTACGAAGAGGCGGCCCAACAAGGAAATGTCATTGGCCAACTCAACTTTGCCCAAAAACTTCTGAATGAAGGCATCGAACAGGAAGACCGAGGTAGCATTGAAAAAGCCCGAAAATGGTTTCAAAAAGCCTACGATCAGGATCCAACA
>JAPPPH010000367.1 GCA_028817635.1 Verrucomicrobiales bacterium
CGACCTGACTCGAAACAGGCACTCACAAATCCAAGTGGCCGCCGTCCAAAAACTCGCTGAGACCGCGCCCAAACTGTTCGCGGAAAAACTGTCCAGCTCCTGGGACAAGCTCAGTGAACCGGCGCAACAGGCATTCATCGGCAGCCTTGGCAGGGACGCGAGCGACGAGGGACACAAAATCCTTAGCAAGAATTTCGCTTCGCTGCTGGATGGCAAGCTGCCCAAGGCGTTGGAGCTGGACGTGATCACCGCGGCCAAGGTGCGACAATCAAAAAGTCTGAAACAGTTCATTGAGCGGTATGAAGCCGGGCAATCAGCGAAGGACCCCATTGCCCAATATCAGGCCACCCTTGCTGGTGGAGACGCCGCGAAGGGGAAGCAGGTTTACGAGAATCACGTGGCCGCCCAGTGCGTCCGCTGCCACGACGCCGGCGGTCAGGGGAAACAGGTCGGGCCGGTGTTGACCGGCATCAGCAAGCGGGTGAACAAAGAATACCTGCTACGCTCGCTCGTCACGCCTAACTCGGAAATCGCGAAGGGCTTTGGTGTGACGGTTGTCGAACTCAACGATGGGAAGACACTCGTGGGCCACGTGGAAAAACGAACCGACTCATCGTTAACCTTGATCCCTCCACAGGGAAAAACGATCGAGATTTCCAGGGGAGAGATCAAAAAAATCACCGAGACAAAAACTTCGGTGATGCCACCGATGGGAGCGATCCTGACAAAACACGAACTCCGCGACCTGATCGCCTACCTCGAGACTCTTTAACTGCGCTTGGCCAAGCGGAACGGCGTTAACTCACCGCCTCGACGCAGCGTGTGCAGAGGGTGGCGTGCTCGTCGTGGGAGCCAACGCTGGGTTCCCAGCGCCAGCAGCGTTCACATTTTTCGCCGTCGGCATTGGCCACAGTCACCTGAAGTTCCTCCGACTCACCTTCGCTCAAGGTTAACTGCGATACGTTTACAAGTTCGCGCAAGTCTTCCTGATGCGCTTGGCCAATCTCGAGCTCACGACCGGTGCCAGTGAGGGCCACGCAAGCCTCGAGCCCTTTGCCGATGCGCTTGGCCTGCCGCGCCTCTTCCAGCACAGGCAGGGCGCGTTCGCGGATGGCGAACAGAGTTTGCCAGTTGGCGGCCTCGTCAGCACTGATGCTGAACTCGAACGGTTCCCAGTCGGCCAAGTGTACGCTGCCACTGTCGAGGTGCGGGATAGCCTCCCACGCCTCGTCGGCTGTAAAGACGAGCATTGGCGATAGCATCTTGGTGAACGACTGGATGAGTCGATAAAGCGCAGTCTGTGTGGATCGGCGACGCGGCGAATTGGCTGGCGAGGTGTAGAGCCGGTCCTTGACCGTGTCGTGGTACACTGCCGACAACTCCACAGAAACAAATTGCGTGATCCGCTGGTAGGCGGCGTGAAACTCGCACGCATCAAACGCTGTACGCACATCGGCATCGAGCTTGGCGAACGCGTCGAGAATCCAGCGGTCGAGTCCGGTCAATTCGTCATCGGCAACAGTGTGCTGCGCGGGGTCAAAGTCGTACAGGTTGCTCAGTTGATATCGGAGGGCATTGCGGATACCGCGATACGCCTCCGCGACCTTCTTGATGCGTTCCTCACTGACGGTGATGTCGTTTCGAAAATCCTGCGACGCCACCCACAGCCGGACGATGTCCGCTCCGTAGTTGCCGACGTACGCCTCGGCAGTCTGCGGCTTGGCATAGCCGCCGTCCTGTTTGCTTTTGGAAATCTTTTCGCGATCGGCATCGACCATGAAGCCGTGGGTCAACACGTTGCGGTACGGCGCAACGCCGTTGCCGGCGAGCGACAGGAGCAGCGACGATTGAAACCAGCCGCGATGCTGGTCGCTGCCCTCGAGGTAATAGTCGGCCTGCCACGCGTCGGGCGTGCCGGCCTCGGCACCCGGACGACCCAGCTCGCTGCGCTGCATCAGTACCGAGCGCGACGACGAGCCGGAATCGATCCAGACGTCGAGCGTGTCGGTGGATTTGCCGACCGCCTCGGCGCCGTCCCAGTCGGCCGGCTTAACCGCAGCCCACAAGTCGGCCAGCTCGCGCTCGAACCAAACATTGGAGCCATGCGACTGCACGAGATCAGCGGTGTTACGGACGATACGTGCATCGAGAATCGGCTCGCCCTGCGCGTCATAAAACGCCGGGATCGGCACGCCCCACGATCGCTGCCGGGAGATGCACCAGTCGGGGCGCGACTGCACGGCGCCCTCGATTCGGTTTCGGCCCCAGCCGGGCACCCAATTGACGCTGTCGATCGCAGCGAGCGCCTTATCGCGAAACCCATCGTGGTCGATGTTGACGAACCACTGATCCATCGCGCGAAAAATCACCGGCGACTTGCTGCGCCAACAGTGCGGGTAGCTGTGCTCGTATTTTTCTTCAAAGGCCAATTTGTTCCCAGCCTTGAGCAGTTCGATGACGGCTTCATTTGCCTCGCTTCGACCGTTCTTCGGCAGGATTTGTTTACCGACCAGTTCGTCGGAAATCTGCTGTTCCTCCGGCAGATCTGCAGTGCGGGCGAGGCATCCGCTGTCATCGACCGGCGAGTAGATTGGTAAGTCATTGTTGCGGCCAAGGTTGTAATCGTCCTGACCGTGGCCGGGCGCGATATGGACCAACCCGGTGCCGGCACTGTCGTCCACAAACAAGTCACCGGCGAACAGCTTGCCCGTGCGGTTGCAGAACGGATGGTGATACTCGAACTCCTCCAGTTGATCGCCCTGCACCGTGCGCAAAATTTCAAAGTCACCCGCCCAACCGCACTTCTCCACAACCGTATCGAGTAACGGCACACTGACGAGAAACGCCTCCTCACCAACACGGATGAGTTGGTAATCGAATCGCGAATTATACGCCACCGCGAGATTCGCAGGGAGCGTCCACGGCGTGGTCGTCCAGATCAACAGGTGCATGTCGGTCTCGCCCACAATTGGAAACTTTACATACACACTCTGGCTGACGTGATCCTGATACTCCACCTCGGCCTCGGCCAACGCCGTACGGCACGGGATGCTCCAGTAAACCGGCTTCTTGCCGCGATAGACAAATCCCTTCTCAACCAAGTCGGCGAACAGACGCAGTTCCTCCGCCTCGTAAGCGGGGTTCAACGTGAGGTATGGGTTGTCCCACTCGCCCAGCACACCAAGCCGCTTGAACTGCTCGCGCTGCGTGTCGATGAAGCCCAGCGCGTACTCCTCGCACGCCTTGCGGATGGCGGCCGGCGTGGCGTCGGTGTTGCCGTCCTTGCGCATCTGTTGCGTGACCTTGAATTCGATCGGCAATCCGTGGCAGTCCCAGCCCGGCACATACGGCACATGTTTGCCGCGCAGCGTCTGGTACTTGAGAATGAAGTCCTTGAGAATCTTGTTTAGAGCCGTGCCGATGTGCACATCGCCATTGGCAAACGGTGGGCCGTCGTGCAGCAGAAACCGCTCCGCGCCCTCGCGTCGTTTCTGGATTTGTTCGTACAAGCTGTTCGCATACCACTTGGCCAAGCGCTCCGGCTCACGTTGCACCAAGCCGGCGCGCATCGGGAAATCCGTCTGCGGAAGGTTTAGCGTATTTTTATACTCCATCTCTAACTCGCCCAACCGGGCAGGCGCGGCAACCTACCAGCCCGCTTGGCCAAGCGAAATAAATTATTCAGAAAACAGCCAAGCGCTCGACACGATTGGTGCGATTTCTTTTTTGAAGAATAGATGTAATTGAAAATCCCAACGGGATTTCATTCTACAGCCCAAGGTTGCAACCAAAGGATGCTACCTTGGGGATCACGCCCAAAAATAAGTAAAACTCTGAAAGGGTTTCATGGTAGTGAAACCCCTTCAGGGTTCATGTTTTCACTGCGAATACCCAAGGTAGAAACTACGTTTCAACCTTGGGCTTTATCGTGAAATCCCTTCGGGATTTTCCAGCTTATGCTTTCGCCTACTCCTAACCTACTTGGCCAAGCGCTTGGCTTAGTATTTTGGTATGAGGCGGATGGCGACGCCTCCCTGCTTGCTCAGGTGCGTTTCGAAAACGGAACCCGCCGTTACTTCGCGGCACTCGATGCCCACGTTGGTGCGGGTGTTCGCTGAGTCGTCGTCGCTGTAGATGTGTGCGGTGTACTTTTTGCCGTTCGGCAGGAAATCAAAGGACACCTTCACGTCCCGAGACTGCACAGCGTTGAAGCTGCCCACGAACCAGTTTTTCCCACTGCGCCGCGCGATGGTCGCGTAGGTGCCAATTTTGGATTCCAAAACCTTCAACTCATCCCACGTCACGGGGAGGTGCGTGAAGAACTCGAGCTCCTGATCCTTGCTCATCTGTGACGGCTGGTCGTACCAGAACAAAAACTGGAGCGGACTAAAAAAACAGACCGACTTCGCCAACTGGCTGGCATGTGACGAGGTGTCCTGAACGAAACCAGCGTAATAACAAAACGTGTGATCCGCCGGCCCGGCGATCATGCGAGTAAAAAGATTGGCCAACGCCTGCTCGTGCGGCGGCCGCGTTTCGTCGCCGCCGATGCCCTCCGCCGTCAGGAAATTCGGGTACGTCCGCTCGACGCCGGTCATGCGGTACTCGTCGTGGACATCAACGATCATCCCGTACTCGGCGCACTTGCGAATCGCGTCGTGCAGCCACGCCGTCCATTTTTGCGAACCGTGCTGCACAAAACCAAACTTGATCCCGGCGATGCCCCACTCCTTGTAGACCGGCAACAACTCGTCGAGCTGACTCTCGAGGTGCCGGCGATTGACGTAGAGAATCACACCGATGCCGTGTTGCTTGGCATACTTCAACACCTTTTGCAGGTCGAGCCCCCGGCGCGAAACCGTCCGTGCATCGGATTCCTCCCGATCCTGCGGACCGTACCAGCCGGCATCGAACTCGATGTACTCCAGCCCGTACTCAACTGCAAAGTCCACGCAGTCGATACCGCCCTGCGTGGAGAGCGTCACATCGCGGATCACCTTCCCGGGCTTGATCCAACTCGTGTCACTGATTTTCGACGGCGCGTTGAGGTTCAAAATGAGGTGGTTGTTCTCGAGCAACTCGCCCGCTGTGTCGCCGGCCATGACCACCCGCCACGGGGTGGTGAGTGGCAGCTTGGACACGACCGGCCCGTGCAACCGCGAGACCAATGCCGTGTTTGATCCGTCCGGCCGCCGGACACGCATCCGGGCATAGTCCACCAGCGCCGCCTCGGCCACGGCGATCACCTTGCCCTCCGCCGTCTCGAGCACGCACGGGCGCTCGAGGTTGTGGCGTGATTCGCTCAACTTAATCTTCGAATAAAGCCCCTGCGCCGAGGTCACTGCCCAGACATCGTGATCAGCGGTGAATTGAAATTCCGTGTGCTCCGAGGCGATGTGCAACGTGTCGCCGCCCGGCCCCTTGTCGATAATGTAGCGGAACGCCACCCCCTCGTCGTACGCCCGCACCTCGAGCCGGAACGCCGCACCGTCCTCGCGGCTGTACCCCACTGTCGCGCCGTTGTAGCGATCGTGGATCACCGAGCGTTCACCCCAAACCGGCTTCCATGTGTCGTTGGACTCGGAGAGATTCAACTCCGTCAACGGCCCGAAGCCGCGGGTCCAGTCGTTGTCCCCGTCCAGCACAAACCCGAGTCCGCTTGGCTTGATAATCTCCCCGCCGCGCCACAGCACACGGTAGGTCGGTCGCCCACCCTCACCCGTGGTCAGTTCGATGGCAAATCGGCCATTCGGAGATTGAACAGTTGCCGACTTGGCCAAAGCCGCCTGGCCAAGGCCCAAGATGGCAACAAGCAATACGGCACACGACAGTACCCGAAAAGAAAATGGCATGGCGAAACGGAACCAAAAAAACCTGCCGCCTGCAAGGCGACACTACTCACCATCCGGCAGGACAAGCAGACGGTAGTACTGCTGAACCGAATCCTGCGCCGGCAGCAGCCACTCCGCCTTGCCATCAACCAGTGTGACTGCAAAGACCGGTTTCCACTCCGCCTGGCCAAGCGCGTCGCTAGACTGCAGCTCCACCTGAAGCCGCTCCGGGCCAAGCAGCAGCAACCGCAGGCCGCCAACCCGGCGGGTGATCTGCAACTGCAATTCCCGGCCGTCATCCACCGGCTTGGCCAAGCGATTCGGCCGGCCCGGCGTCGGCGTACCATCGAACGAAACGATTTGCACCGCCCCGTCCGGATAGCGTCCCTCGGAGACATCGCGCTGCTGCTGGCCAAACTCGACGGCGTCGATCAGCACCCCGTTCGGTTTCGCCAACACGATCGTCTCCCCGGATCGGCGCAGCTTGAAGCCAAGCTGATCCGCCCGCTTGGCCAAGCCGGCATCCGCAACCAGTTGCCAGTAACCGTTGCCCTCGAGAAACGTCAACGGCGGGAACGGATCGAGACCGCGTTGGGCCAGGCGATCCGACATCGTCAGGCCGAAAAGTGCGACTGGCCTTGGCTCGGGGTTGAACAACTCAAGCCAATCCGGGCCGTTGCGGCGCGAGGCCATCCATTCGTTGATCCGTAGGCCAATCGGGTTGCCAAGCGGTGCGGCAGCGTTTGGCTCGCTGGGCGTTGGTGTGGTCAACGCCCAAGCGGGTGAGCCGTCCGGCACACGGCCCAGCGCGTAACCAAGCGGCAGCCGACCAAAACCGAGCGAATCCAAAATGCCGTCCGTCTGATCGACGAGAAACAGTCGCCCCTCCACGAGGGGCAATGCCACCGGCAGCGTGAACCGGTAAAACCCTCCCGGCGCAATCGTCGCCGCTTCCGGGATCGTCCAACGGGCCGGCTTGGCAGGGTCATCCGTCAATTGCAGACCACCCACGGAAACCTCCGAGGCGCCCGGGTTGAACAACTCAACCCAGCCGGTGCCATCCGCCTGCGCGGCGACTTCGTTTAATTGCACCACGATTTCCGGTTTGCCCGTCGGCCCGGGTTCATCCTCCAGCGTGAGTTGCAGGCCAAACACCACATCACTGCTGCTGCGACTGGCCTGATGCACTTCCACCGCCAGTGTGTTTTCTCCGGCGTTCAACAGCGCAGGATCGAATGTGAACGAATTTCGACGTGCATCGCCTCCGTTGGCAGCCAGCATCTCGAAATCGATTTCACCATCGGCAGGCATCCGGAAGCGATCACCAAACTCCTCGCCATTCAGGTAAAACACCGCGCCGTCATCAACGAAGTGCGTGCCCCGCGCCGACGCCGCCCCGGCATCCTCCGGCAACTCGAAGGTCGCCCGGAAGTAGTAGGTCACCTTCCCCCGCTCGTAGTCCACCGGCGTGCGCAGTGGCACTTCCAGCCTGTCATCCTCGTGTCCCAACGGGCCGGGGCCGCTGTCCCAATCCGAGTCGTCGAAATCGATCGCAAACCAGTCCTCGGCCGGTTCATTGCCAGAATCCTCGAACCGCCATTCGTGATCGAACGCCACGAGCGTCGCGCCGTCCGGCTCGGGCTCCTCTCCGAATAATTCGGCGGCGGCCCGGCGGCGGCTGTTCATCCACGATTTCATCTCGCCCCGAACATTCTCCGGGACGTAATGGCCCAGCGACCGGTCGAGCTGCGCGTCGAACTCGCCTTCGGAGAAAACCGTGTTGAGCAGGTGTGTGAGGGTGCGCCGATACTGCGGCTCGATCTCCGGATGTCGCAGCAACCGGTTCAGCACAGGGATTCTCGCCGCTCCAAAAAACGTCGCGCCGGGAGACGAGCCGGTATCGCCCTTGCCGAGGATCGTGTCGGTGTCGTAGGCCACGAGCAGAAAACGGGAGTCATCCACACCGCGATAAAAACAGTAGTCGTCGTTGAAACCGGTGTTGAGACTCGACTCACTGTTGTTGAGCAGCGCCATCAATGCGAAGTGCGTGAGCCATTGCTCGACATCGATCACCTCAGGGACGCGATCGAGCGACAGTTCCTCCTCCGAGTCGATCACGCCTAGCATTTCGATCAGGTCCGACCAGTCGTCCTCGGCGGTGTTGGTCGACTTGAACCAGGTGTTGCGGTAGCTGTCCGGCTCCTCGCCACGATAATTGAATCCGCTCGGGGCAATGTTGCGCCGCGCGCGGTATAGGTTACCGCCGTTGTCAGCCGGGAAATGCACCTCCGCCCAACGGCTGTCGAGTACCTCGTGCGCGGCGTAAAAACCGAACGACCAATTGCCCGGCCCGGCTGCGGTCGGGTCGTTTTGATTCAACCGCACGCGCACCGGCCACGCGCGTGCCGCCGCCACACCCGACTTCAGCGAGAGAACACTGCCAATGTGTTGCACCCATGAAAACTGGCCTTTCAGGTTCAAGTCGGTCTGGCCCTGCCACGGTGCATCGCTGCGGAAATGAATCCGGAAATTGCTCGGCTTGCGACCTCGCGAACCGTTGCCGCGATTGCGCACCCCGACGAGATATCGGCAGGTCGTCCCGTTTTCATCGCGGCTGATGAACGTCGCGTTCATGCGCGCATCGGAGCGTGAACCGCTGGTAATCCTCTCCCGGTCGCGAAGCTCCGGCCCGGTCATCACCACGCGATACAACGGCCCGGCCTCGATCGGGGAGTCGTCCACGAAGTAAACCGCGTTGGCCGCTTGGCCAAGCGTACCGTCGAGTTGCCGCGCGGGCGCCGGCCATGCGCGCACTTGGCCAAGTGCATCGGCGGCCGACAAATAAAACTCCACCACCGTGCCACTTGGCTGCGGTAAAATCTCCGCAGTAAAAAAACCGTCTCCGGCCAGCGCATCCCCTGCTCGACCATCGTCCCGCATCGGGATGGATTGAAACGCACCCGGTTCCTCGCTGGTGGCATCGCGAAATTGCAGCAACACCTTCGGCTTGGCCAAGGGCAGCGCCACCACCCGCGCGCTCACACGCACCGGATCGCTCGAACGGGGCACGATGGGAAAGTGAGCCGCCTCGACGATCAACGGCGCGGAGTTCACCTGCCTCACCGAGTTCGGTTGGCCGGGCGTGCCGTTTTCGATCTCGCTCGCGGCCCAGTTTTGTCCGGCCTCATTCGGTAGCCGCGGATTGATCAACTCCAACGAACGACCCTCCCCGTCGTGCAACGCCTCCCAGCGCCAACCGTGAAAGCCGCGATCGTCCGGCCCACGGACGCGCAACGCCCAGTCGCCCTCGTCGGCATATGCCACCCGATCCGCCTCACGCCCCCCGGCATCCTCCAGCACGAGCGCCTCGCTGCTGTTGCTCAACCGGCCCGACCAACCGCCGATAGCCGGCTTGGCCTGGGGATATTTTTCGGCGAACACAACCGGATCAGCTGCGACCACCAGCAGGCCGTTTGCCGGGAGAACTACGTCCGGAAACTCAAACTGCACCCCGCGCGCCAACCGCCAGCCTTTGAGATTGACCGGACGCGTGTCGCGATTGAGCAACTCGATGTACTCCTCCCGATCGTCCTCCGAGGCCGTGTGATACATGATCTCGTTGATGACGACGTCGGAAAAATCGGAATCCACTCTCACCTCCCACGAGCCCCCGGAAAACGCGTTGCCGCTGAGGTCGCGGATTTGATGACCCGCCGCCCAAGCCACCGAGACCGCGCCTTCCGGCTGCGGGGAAAAGTGAAACCGATACGGACCGGCTCCTTCGCCGCTGACGGATTGAGCGGGCGCTTGGCCAAGCAACAGATCGGCAGCGCCCACCCCGGTCACCGGTTCTGAAAAAGTGACCTGCACCTCCTGCAACGCCGACACCGTGCCTCCCGCAGATGGGTGACTCTCCGCGAGCCAGGGCGGAACAATGTCTACAAAATCATACTTCCAACCGGCTGTCGCTTGGGTCGTATCAAACCCCTGCGGTGGTGTGTAGCGATCCGTAATGCCGTGTTCGGCTGCCCATGAAACTGCTACAGTGCCGTATGTTGGCTCGGCAAAAATAAACCGCCACGCATCGCCGTTTTCGCCCACCGAATCGACCGCCAGTGCGGGTTGGCCATTGATCAGCAAATCCGCCGCGTCCACACCAAGCACCGATTTGGAAAACGTCACCGTGACCTCGGTCAACTGAGTCACGCGATCGGGCACGGGATGGATCGCTGCTATAGACGGCGTCCCGGTGTCCGCGCCGACCGTCACCTTTTCCGGCTCGGACCGAGTGGACGCCCCCTCATCATCCCACGCAACCGCCGTCAGCGAGATCGCTCCGACCGCTGCCGGTGTCCAGTCGAGCTTGAACGGCTCCTGCTGCGCCTGACCAAGTCGTTCTTCGCCTGCATAAAACTCGACCCGGTCAATTTGCCCATCGAGGTCGAAGGCATCCGCCACGATCGACCATGTACGGCCAAGCGCGATCAACAAGTCATCAGCCGCCAGCGACAGCGCCACGAACGGGCGGCTGTTGGTCTCCTCCGGCTCGATGCCGATCAACTCAAGGTCGAAGCTGACGTCGCTGCTGTTTGGTCGGCTTTGGTGAACCTCCACCGCGATGAGGTTTTCCCCGTCCTCGAGTTCGTCCGGATTGAGATCGTACGGCAGAAATCCGGGGTCGCCCGAGCGCAGCGTGGTCGTCTCCGGGGAGATCTCCCCCTCCGGCAAATTGAACCGGGCGACCTCGTGCCCGTTCACGTACACCACTGCACCGTCATCACTCTGCAGTTGTAGTTTCAGTGCATCGAGCCGGCCGGGATCATCCACCACGATTGCCCGGCGAAACCACGTGGTGATGTGCTTGTTGCGAGGGTCGTCGCCGAACCGGATCCGCGTTGCCTCGTCGCCCTCGCCGTAGCCGAGTTGCGCCGGGCCCTCGAGCCAAAGGGAGTCATCAAATTCACCGTCGATCCAGTTTTCACCCGGCGGCTCGCCGGTGTCGAGGTACCTCCAGCGGCTGCCCTTGGCGATCAACACCGTCTCGTCCGCACGCCGCCGGGGCACCACTTCGAACTCAACCCCGGGCGACTCCACCGCCTCCCCATCGGCGCCCTGTGCCGTGGCGGTGATCACAAATTTTCCCACCCGCCGGTTTTGCCACTCGAAAACAAACGGCTCCGTGTCGTCGGTGAACTTCACCTCGCCATCAACCGCGAACTCAACCCGCTCAATCGCTTGGCCACCAAAATCTGCCTTGGCCTCGACTTGCGTTACGCCGGGGGCCTCGATGCGAAATTCCGTCGGTGCAGTGATCCGCACCCAGGGTACGTCCTCCACCGGCTGGGCATGGCCAAGCGCAGCCGAGACCAGCCAAACGACAAGCCAAGCGCGTTGTCCGTTACTCCAACTCAAACCGGTTCCGTGACGGAAAACTCATTAACGTTCTGCCGCTTGGCCAAGCGATTGGCCGCTTCATTGCCGATGAACTTCTCGGCCTTGGCGTCAAATCGTAGCTTTTGGTTGCCGACCCGGTGCGCGATGTTGCCCATGTGCATCACAGACGTCGTCACCTGCGCCAGTCCAACATCCGCATTGGGCAGCTCACGTGAACGGATGCAGTCGACGAAATTCTGTTGGTGCTGCGGATCGGGGTGACGACCATACTCCTGCTCCACAACCTGGCCGTTAGAGGCGAATACCTGCCAACCGCCACCGTGCCGCCCGAGCATCATCATGTCCTTCGTGCCGTAGAATTCGATGCGCGTCGCGCACTGTGGCCAATGTGGGAATTTGTCGTTCGCGCGGATACTGCCGTTGATCTTGTTCATCGCCCCGGCGAAGTGAGAGTGCTCGAAAGTCAGGACAAACCCGGGATAGTCGTACTGCAGTATTTCCACGTCCGGCACCTCGCCGTCGTCGCCCTTGTGCTGGATACGTCCACCCGAAGCGGACACTGCGGCCGGAGCGGCGGGATCGCCCATCACCATCAGCGCGAGGTCGAGTTGATGGATGCCGTCATCGGCAAGGTCGCCGCCGGAGTAGTCCCAAAAATAATGCCAGCCGGCATGAAAAATACGGCTGTGATATGGGCGCGGCTTGGCCGGCCCCAGCCAGGTTTTCCACGAAAACCCCTTCGGCGGCTGACCGCTTTTCCCGAGATGAAACGGCCCACCACCCTTGAGATTGAACACCTTAACCAGACGCACGTCTCCCAGTTTTCCCGATTGGATGTAGTCCCGGGCCGCGAGGGTGTACGGCGCGCTGCGGTTCTGCGTGCCGACCTGCACGAGGCGCCTGTACTTGCGCGCCGCTTCAACGAGTTTTCGCCCTTCCCAAATGTTGTGGCTGAACGGCTTTTCGACGTAGACATCCTTGCCCGCCTGACAGGCGAGAATGGACGCCGGCGTGTGCCAGTGATCCGGCGTGGCCACCACCACGGCGTCGACGTCCTTGTTGGCGTAAACCTCCTCCATGCGCCGTGCCAGTAACGGCTTGCGGCCGCCCTGCTGTTCGGCCATGTGGTCGGCGATGCGCACGAGGCGTTCCTCGTGTATGTCGCAGACCTGCGAGCACTCGACATCGCTGCGCTTGGCCAAGCTCGCGGTCACCTGCGTGCCCCGGCCGCCGCACCCGATCAGCGCCACCTGCACGCGGTCGTTGGCACCCCGCACTTGGCCAAGCGCCGGGAAACCCAGAGCAGACGCAGCCAAGCCGCTCTTCAAAAACATTCGGCGTTTAACGGTTTTCATATGCCGAAAAGCTAGCACCGCGCCCCGGTACTCACGACTTTATTGTTGGCCTTTTCGGTCAGGTGCATGGAGGCTCGCTGCCGGTGTTTGGCTTTTTCAAAAAACGGAGACGTAAAAAAATCCGGCAGAGTGTTTTTCCTGTCGAGTGGATCACCATCCTTGAATCAAACCTCGGGTTCTATGGTGAACTTCCCGCCGCCGACCAACGGGAGTTGCAGGAACATATTTTGGTGTTCCTAGCCGAGAAACGATTCGAGGGTTGTGGTGGCCTGAAGATTGACGACGAGATTCGCGTGACCATCGCCGGGCAGGCCTGCCTGTTGCTGCTGCACCGAGAGCCGGCCTATTACCCGTCGCTGAAAACGATCCTCGTCTATCCCAGCTCCTACCTTGCGAAGAATCCGTACGACTCGGACGACAAATCACACCGCCTCGGCGAGTCGTGGCAGTACGGCCCGGTCGTGCTCGCGTGGGACTCCAGCCGGCGCGGCGGCAAAAACGCATTCGATGGCCACAACGTCGTGCTGCACGAGTTCGCCCATCAACTGGACCAGATGGACGGAGTCGCCGACGGCGCCCCCACGCTGGGCAAGGGCGAGGATTTTGATGCCCGCAAGCTGAAGTACCGCTCGTGGGCACTGGTGTTCAGCCGCGAGTTTGAGTGTTTTGAGCGCAAGGCAGCCAGAGGCAAAAAAACGGTGATCGACCACTACGGGGCCACCAACCCGGCCGAGTTTTTTGCCACCGCCACCGAGGCGTTTTTTGAAAAACCGAAGCAGCTCAAAAAGAAAAGACCGGAGTTGTACGAAGAACTCCGGTCCTACTACCAAC
>JAPPPH010000357.1 GCA_028817635.1 Verrucomicrobiales bacterium
CCCTCAAGTCGAAGGGCTACCGCAGCGGCCTCTTTTGCAAATGGCACCATGGCAACGACCCAGGGGGGCCGTTAAGTCAGGGGTTTGATGTGCAGGTTCCCAGTTGGAACGGTTGCTGCCCCAGAGGCGGGTATCATCCGCCGTACAAGATGGAAGGCTTGAAGATTGAAGGGAAGGAGGATGAGTACCTGACCGACCGCTTGAATTCCATGGCACTCGATTTCATTGAGGAGGCTGGGGATAAGCCGTTCTTTTTGTATCTCTCCCACTTTTCGGTACATGACCCGATTCAGGGGCGCAAAGATTTGGTTGAAAAGTACCGTGCCAAGCGTGCCAAGTTGCCATCCGTTCAGGGGCCGGAGTTTATCCTTGAAGGCAATCCGGATGATAAAAATCCATTATCGCGAAGGCAGTTAACGGAGCTGCTGGGCAAGCCATCGCATCAGGGGCACAAGGTGTTGCCGCAGCGCACGATCAAGATCAAGCAGCGGCAGGATAACATCGAGTTTGCCGCCATGGTGGAGGCGGTGGACCAGAGCCTTGGACGAGTGATGAAAAAACTCGATGAGCTTGGACAGGCCGAAAACACGATCGTGATTTTCGCCTCCGACAATGGCGGGATGTCAGCCGGAAACTTCGGCAACCCAAAACGAGTCGTTAAGGGCAACCAGCTTGACTGGGCCTACGCGACTTCGAACCTGCCCCTGCGGGGAGCAAAGGGCTGGTTGTATGAGGGCGGGATACGGGTGCCCACGATCGTGAAGTGGCCGGGCAAAGGCAATGCCGGATCGGTTTGCAATGAACCGGTCATCAGTACGGATTTTTACCCGACCATTCTCGAGATGATCGGTCTGCCAGCAAGCCCGGCCCAGCACAAGGACGGGAAAAGTTTTGCTGCGGCCCTCAAGGGCGAGTCGTTTGAGAGAGGGGCAATATATTGGCACTTCCCGCACTACAGCAACCACGGGATGCAAAGTCCCGCCGGCGCGATCCGTGAGGGGGACTACAAATTGCTCGAGTACTTTGAGAACGGCACCGTGCAACTGTTCAATCTCAAGTCGGATTTGGGCGAACAGGAAAACCTAGCGGCCACCGAGCCGGAAAGGGCCGCCAAGCTTCTGGCCAAGTTGCGTTCCTGGCGAAAAGAGGTGGATGCAAAAATGCCGAGACGGAAAAAGGATCAGCCATGATTAGACGGCTGCTTGGGTGTGCTGTTTTTGCGCTTGGCCTGACGGCTCATGCGGAGCAGCGACCGAATATTCTGTTCATTTACCTCGATGATTTCGGCTGGAAAGACACCGGTTACATGGGGTCGGATTTTTATGAGACCCCGAACATCGATCGCTTGGCCAAGCGGGGAATGATCTTCACGGATGCTTATTCCACCTCGGCCAACTGCGCCCCGGCGCGTGCCTGTCTGCTCTCCGGCCAATACACGCCGCGCCATCAGGTTTACAACGTCGGCACCCGCCCGAGAGGAGATGCCAAACACCGCCGGTTGGAGCATGTCACTGGGACGAACAAGCTGCGACTGGACATCGTCACTTGGGCGGAGGCGTTGCAAAAGGCTGGTTACCGCACAGGGATGTTTGGCAAGTGGCACCTTGGTGCCCCTCCGAGCGAACAGGGTTTCGACATCGCTGTGGAACACAACAAGATCCCCGGCATGCGGGGACACATGGGGCGCAACGGGGAGTATCTCGCCGATGTGCTTACGGAAAAAACGCTCAAATTTATCGGCAACACGAAAGGTAAACCGTGGTGTGCCTACCTGTCGCATTATGCCGTGCATGTGCCACTGCAGGCCAAGCGCGACATCATCAAAAAATATGAGGCGAAGAAGCCGGGGCGACTTCATCAACATGCCGTCATGGCGGCGATGATCGAGTCGGTCGATGAAGGGGTAGGGCGCTTGGTGGCCAAGCTCGAGGAAACGGGCCAACGCGAAAACACGGTCATCTTCTTTTTCTCCGACAACGGTGGCTACGGCCCGGCGACGGACATGGCTCCGCTGCACGGCTACAAGGGCAACTATTTCGAGGGCGGCATTCGAGTGCCGTTTTTTGTGAACTGGCCCGGGAAAATTCAAGGCGACCAAAAGAGTGTCGAGCCGATCATTGGCGTGGATCTTTATCCGACCTTTCTCGAGTTGGCCAGGGCCACTCGCCCAGAGCAACCGCTCGACGGCGTCAGTCTTGTGTCCCTGTTTCGGGGCCGGAAAAAGACCCTTGGCCCACGGCCGCTCTACTGGCATTTCCCGGCTTATCTTCAGAGCTATGATGTTTACGAAGAGCAACGCGACCCCTTGTTTCGCACTCGCCCGTGCAGTGTTATCCGCTTGGGCCACTGGAAACTTCACGAGTATTTCGAGGACGGCGCGTTGATGCTGTATAACCTTCGTGACGACATCGGCGAACAAAAAGATTTAGCCCAAGAGCGTCCACAGTTGGTCAAAAAACTGCACGACATGCTCCGGTCCTGGCGCAAGGAAACCGGGGCAATCGTCCCCACGGCGAAGAATCCCCAATTCGATCCGCAGGCTGAGGCCAAGGCGATCCATGCCGCCAAGCTGAAACTGCGGCCCGCAAAATGAACCGAAGTCGGCACGCTCTTTTAACGCTTGTCGCGTTACTGATCAGTGTATCGCTTGGCCAAGCGGATGAGCGGCCGAACCTGCTCCTGTTCCTGGCGGACGACATGACCTACACCGATGTGGGCTGTTTTGGGAATCCGGACGTGCGTACGCCAAACATCGATCGCTTGGCCATGCAGGGCATGCGACTGACGCGCTGCTACAATTCCGCGCCGACCTGCTCGCCGCTGCGGCAGAGTTTGTTTACCGGATTGTATCCGGTCAAAAACGGGGCGCACCCGAACCACAGCAGAGTGCATGAGGGCGTCAGGTCACTGCCGCATCACCTTCGTCCGCTGGGCTATCGCGTAGGGCTGGTCGGCAAACGGCATGAGGCACCGGCTTCCGCCTTTCCGTTCGAACAGTTGGGAGGCAGCCATGGCGACGGCGGGCGTACACCGGACGGGGCCGACCTGCCGTTGGATCGCGCGAGGGCGTTTATGGCAAGGGACGATGTCCAGCCGTGGTGCCTGGTGGTCGCCTCCAATCAGCCGCACACGCCGTGGAATCGTGGCAATGCCAGTGTTTATCCTCCCGACAATCTAACCGTCCCGCCTTATTTGGTGGACACGAAGGAATTGCGCGAGGGCCTCTCCAAATATTACGCAGAGATCAGTTATATGGATCGGCAGGTAGGCGAGGTGTTGAAGATCCTGCAGGATTTGAAGCAGTCGGAAAACACGGTGATCCTCTGGCTGAGCGAGCAGGGCTCTCAACTGCCATTCGGCAAGTGGACCTGTTACGACATGGGCATTCACTCGGCGGCCGTGGTGCGTTGGCCCGGTAGGATCCAGTCCGGTTCGGAAACGGATGCACTGATAAGTTACGTCGACGCGGTGCCGACATTTCTTGAGTTGGCAGGTGGAAAACCGGCCGCTACGGCATTTGATGGCCGATCATTCCTGCCGGTTTTACTTGGTAAAAAACAGGCGCACCATGACCACGTTTTTGCGATCAACACCACGCGGGGGATCTATCATGGCTCCGAGGCATACGGGATTCGTGCCATCACCGATGGCCGTTGGCTGTACATCCGCAATCTGCACCCGGAGGCCCGGTTTCAGAACATGGTGACTTATCGTGATCCGATATACGCTTCATGGAAAACGGTTGACAGCGACTTTGCGCGATCCCGTGTCGAGCAGTATGCCAAGCGTCCGGCTGTGGAGTTGTATGACCTGCAAAACGACCCGTGGTGCCTCAAGAATGTTGCGGGCGAAGCCCGCTTGGCCAAGCGCAGCACAGAGTTTTCGCGTCGCTTGGCCAAGTGGATGGAGCAACAGGGGGACGAGGGAGACGCCACGGAGCGCCGGGCCAAGTCGCGCCAACCGAAGGAGCGGCCTTGGTCGAAAAAGGGACTCTACTATCAACCAAAATGAGATTGAGCGTTTTTGCAGTTTGTTTGTTTTTGATGTCGCTTGACCAAGCGCAACCCAGGGCGGAGCAGCCGCCCAATATTATTTACATAATGGCCGACGATCTTGGGTATGGAGATCTTGGTTGCTACGGCAGCAAACTGAACAGGACGCCGCACATCGATGCGTTGGCGGCGGGTGGGCTACGATTGACCGATTTTCATGCCGCGCCGTGGTGCGCCCCAAGTCGGCGTGCGTTGATGACCGGCTGCCATGCGAGCCGACCGTGGAAAAATGCTCTGGGCAATATGGGACGCCTTGCTGATGCGATCACACTGCCTGAGTTGCTCGAAACCAAGGGCTACGCGACGGCGTTGCTGGGGAAATGGCATCTTGGGATGGGCAAAGGATTGCACCCACTGGATCAGGGATTCGATTATTGGTACGGCACGCCGGGCAGTAACGACTGGAACGGCCCCCGGCCGGACTATGCCTCGTTCCGCGATGCGCCGGAGTCCGCATGGAAAACGCCGTTGATTGTGAACCGTGAAAACAAGGGGCCGGTCGTGCCGCAATCACTCTTCACCCGCCGCTATACCGAGGAAGCCGTGAGGTTGATTCGGAAAAACCGGGAGAACCCATTTTTCATTTACCTCGCGCACAACATGCCGCACGTGCCGATATTTGCGTCGCCCAGATTCGACGGCAAAAGTGCGAACGGCGTGTACGGGGATGTGATTGAGGAGATCGATTGGTCGGTGGGCGAGATCGTGAAAACGCTCGAGAAAGAAAAACTCACCAAGAAAACGATCGTGGTGTTCACCTCCGATAACGGCCCGTGGACCATGTTCAAGGAATTTGGAGGAGTGAGCGGCCCGTTGCGCGGCGAGAAATCGACCACCTGGGAGGGAGGCGACCGCGTGCCTTGTATCATCTCGTGGCCGGGAAAAATCGCCCCGACGGTGTCCGATCAGTTGATGGTGAATTATGACATGTACGCCACGTTTGCCCGGTTGGTGGGGGCGACTGTGACGAAGGGGCAGGCGATCGACTCGATTGATTTTTCTGACCATTGGCTGAAAGGGGAGACCGGCAAACGCACTCGGCATGTCCATTACTTTCACCAACCGATGGCCTATCGGAGTGGGCGTTACAAATTGCACTACTACACCCGCTCGCGGACACGCGACCCGGACACCGGCGCACGGGAGCCTTCTGTGTTTCACAAAGGAGGACTGTTGTTTGACCTGACGAGCGATGTGGGTGAGCAGTCGAACATTGCCGCAAATCATCCAGAGTTGGTTGCGCGATTGAAAAAAGAGTTTGAGGAAGCGCAGGCGGCTATCCAAAATTGGGAACCGTTTCAATAAAGCATCATGAAAAAAGGCGAAACCATCCAAATCGAAGTCGACCTCCCGGTATTGACAGACGCCGTGTGGCAGGCGATCACCGACCCGGAGCAGATGCGGCAATGGTACTTTCCGATGCTCCCAGATTTTCAGGCTGAGGTTGGGTTTAAAGTCGAGTTCAACATGGAATGTGAAGGACGCACATTTCTCCATCAATGGGAAGTGATCGAGGCGGACGACGGACGACGGATCGTTTACAACTGGAGATACGCCGGCATTCCCGGTGACTCGAATGTCTCGTGGGAATTAACAAAGTCGGGAGATGCCACCCGGTTGAGTTTTACCCATACTGCGCTCGAGTCATTCGACTCTAACGACCCACTTTTCAGCCGCGAAAGTTGCCAAACCGGTTGGGAGTATTTCCTGAACGGCCAACTGCCGTCGTTTTTCAAAAACGAATAACGCTTGGCCAAGCGCTTGGTTTTCCTTGCGGCGTGGATGCCTGAGCGGGATGATGTGCCGACATCATGAGGCTTTTATCGGGCTGTTTTTGCGCTTGGCTGGCGCTGTTGTTTTTTACCCCCACTCATTCACGTGCCGCGGATCGGTTGTCGATTCAGGACGGCACGCATCTTGTTTTGCTTGGGAACGGGCTGGGCTCGCGGATGGGACGGTACGGCCATTTCGAAACGGAGATGCACCTGCGTTTTCCCTCCAGTCGTCTTTTCATTCGCAACATGTGCGACGAGGGCAACACGCCGGCGTTTCGTCCGCACTCCGCGAGAAACGATCCATGGCCTTTCCCCGGTGCGGAAAAGTTTCGCACGCTTGGCCAAGCGAAGGATCGTTGGGGCTCAGGTCATGCAGGTCGCGGTTTTTACGAGAAGCCGGATCAGTGGCTCACCCGCCTGAAGGCGGATGTCATCGTTGCATTTTTCGGGTTCAATGAGTCCTTCGAAGGTGTCGAAGGGCTGGATCGTTTCAAGGCGGAGTTGACTGATTTTATCCGGCACACCCGCAGCCAAAAATACAACGGTGAATCTGCTCCGCATCTGGCGCTGGTTTCGCCGGTGGCGTTCGAAAATCTATCAGCGACTCACGGCACTCCGGATGGGACGGTGGAAAACACGAACCTATCACTTTACACCGCCGCGATGGAAGATGTGGCTAGGCGGCATGAGGTTTTGTTCCTGGACCTGTTTTCGGTCACCCGGCAATGGATGGAAAAGGCGGATCAACCGTTGACCCGGGATGGGGCGCTCTTGACGGAGGCGGCTTATCAACGGCTGGCACCGGTGCTCGCGGACGGATTGTTTGGAGCGTCGCGTGGAGTCGGCGATGCCGGGCGTGTCCTGAAGGCGGTGCAGGAGAAGAACTGGTACTGGCACAAGTTTTATAAAATTCCCAACGGGGTGCACGTTTTCGGAAGCCGGCACAATCCGCACGGGCCGAAAAATTATCCGCACGAGTTGAAGAAGATTGAGCAAATGGTGGCCAACCGGGATGAGGCTCTTTGGGCGGCAATCAGCGGTCGCCCGTTTGACCTGGCCAAGGTCGACGCAGCCACTCACAAGGTGCCAAAAATTGGCAGCCTAAACCCGAAGTTTGAATACAAGTACGGCGCCGAGGCGGTGGACAGCATCAAGGTGGCCGAGGGTTACAGGATCGAGTTGTTCGCCTCGGAGCAGGAGTTCCCCAATCTGGCCAATCCGTCGCAATTGGCATTCGACAACCGGGGCCGCCTTTGGGTGGCGACGATGCCAACTTATCCTCACTTCAAACCGGGCGATGCAAAACCGAACGACAAGTTGATCATCCTCGAGGACACCAACAACGACGGCAAGGCTGACAAGGAAACGGTGTTTGTGGATGACCTGCACCTGCCGCTTGGTTTCGAATTTGCACCCGCCGGGGTGTACGTGTCGCAGGGGGGCGATCTCGTGCTGCTGCGGGATGATGACCTCGACGACAAGGTCGACGGCCGGGAGATTATCCTGAGTGGTTTTGACGACCATGACACGCATCATGCGATCAGTGCGTTTTGTGCCGATCCGTCGGGCGCGATCATTATGGGTGAAGGCACGTTTTTGCATTCCAATGTCGAGACCGCCTATGGCCCGATTCGCAGCTCGAACGGTGGTTTTTTTCGCTTCACGCCGCAGCGTGGTCATCTTGAACGGAGTTGCCGGGTGTCGATCCCCAACCCGTGGGGCACGGCATTCGATGAATGGGGGCAGGACTATTTCACGGACACATCCGATCCGAACCTGCGCTGGATGTTGCCGGCGTCGATCAAGGTGCCGTACGGGGATTTCGCTCCCAATCCTTGGAACCTGTTGGAGCAGCATCGCGTCCGACCGACGTCCGGGTTGGAGTTCGTGTCCAGTCGCCATTTTCCGGATGAGGTACAGGGCGATGTGTTGATCAACAACACGATCGGTTTTCGGGGGGCGAAACAACATCGCATGGTCGAGGACGGCGCCGCAATGCGGGCTATCTATCGGCACGACTTGATGATCAGCACCGACCGAAACTTCCGGCCAGTCGACATGGAATTCGCGCCGGACGGTTCGTTGTACGTGGTCGATTGGCACAACGCCCTGATCGGTCACATGCAGCACAATGCCCGTGACGTGAATCGCGACCACGCGCATGGCCGGGTGTTTCGGATCACTTATCCATCGCGGCCACTGGTCAAGCCGGCGAAGATTTATGGGGCCTCCATTCCGGAGTTGCTCGAGAATCTTAAACTGCCTGAGTATCGCACTCGTTACCGTACACGGAGGGAACTTCGCGGCCGCGATTCACAGCATGTTCTTTCAGCCGTCCAGGATTGGATTGGGGCACTCGACGCAACCGGCGAGCGATACGAGCATCACCTTCTCGAGGCGTTGTGGGTGACTTGGGGACTCGACCGCGTTGACGAATCCCTATTGCGTCAGTTGCTTTCGGCCAAGGATTATCGCGCCCGTGCTGCTGCGGTTCGTGTGTTGCGTTACAACGCCCATCGGGTGCCTGATCAGGCGAAGCTTTTGGCCAAGGCGGCGCAGGATTCGCACGGGCGAGTCCGGCTTGAGGCGAACGTTGCCTCCACTTGGCTGAACCCGGATGCGGGCCGTTCGATTTTTGAAAACTCGCTTCCCAACGACCACGACCGTTTGAACGATGTTTACGCGGCGATGACACGGCACTACGACGGTGCGCCGATCCATCGCTTGGCCAAGCGCGATCCCGAGACACATCTGACAGGCCGGGCGCGGGAATTATTTGTGAAGGGGGCGGAGGTGTACGGCCGCGAGGGGCACTGTGTGACTTGTCATCAGCCGGACGGCACGGGGCTTCCCGCGGCGCAGTTTCCGCCCTTGGCCAAGTCCGAGTGGGTGACCGGGAGTGCCGAGCGCCTGGCCAAGCTGGTGATGCATGGCATCACCGGGCCGATCTCGGTGAACGGAACTCAGTTTCCCGGCACGGTGCCGATGGTGCCGTTCAAGCACCTGAGCGACGACGAATTGGCAGCGGTGTTGACTTATGTCCGAAATGCGTTCGGACACCGGGCCAGTGCCGTTTTGCCGTCGCAAATTCGGTCGATCCGTGAAGCCACGAAATCGAGGGTGAACCTGTACACGACAAGTGAATTGCTGGAGGCACATCCGGATTGAGGCATAACCGACAGTAAAATGTTACGCATCTTATTCATTGCCCTGAGTCTTGGCTGGTTTCGCTTGGCCAAGCGGCGGTGAGTTTTAACCGCGATGTTTTGCCGATACTGGCCGGTAAATGTTTCGCCTGTCACGGGGCGGATCAAGCCAAGCGAAAGGCGGGGCTCCGTCTCGACGAAAAAGCATCGGCCTATGCGATGCGCGACGGCGTTCAGGCCGTTGTGCCATCCAAACCGGAGGTCAGCGAGTTGGTGATTCGTGTTTTTTCGGACGACCCCGATGTGGTGATGCCTCCGCCGGATGAGGTCGGGCTGACAGAAACTGAAAAGGCGACGCTACGCCAGTGGATCGCAGAGGGGGCGGCTTACGAGAAGCATTGGGCGTTTGAGGCGCCGACAAAACCGGTTTTGCCAAAGGCCGGCGATTGGGGGCACACCGAGATAGATCGCTTTATCCTCACCAGAATGGCCGAGGCGGGTTTGGCACCACAGCGACCGGCTGAGCGTGAACCGCTGGTGCGAAGGGTGACGTTTGATTTGACCGGGCTGCCTCCCACGCCGTTCGAGGTGGATCGATTTTTGAATGATGATTCCCCCGGTGCCTACGGGCGGGTGGTCGACCGGTTGCTGGAGTCGCCTCGTTTTGGCGAACGCATGGCTGTCTGGTGGCTCGACGGCGCGCGGTACGGGGACAGTCACGGCTACGACAACGATCTCGAAAACAGCCAGTGGCCGTGGCGCAACTGGGTGATTGAGGCGTTCAACAACAACATGCCGTACGATCAATTCACCGTGGAGCAACTTGCTGGCGACCTGCTGCCGAACGCCACCGAGAGCCAGATGCTTGCGACCGGGTTCAATCGTAACCATCGCATCAACACCGAGGGCGGGGCTCTCGATGAGGAATGGCGCACTGAGTATGTCATCGATCGTGTGCAGACAATGGGCTCGGTCTGGATGGGCCTCACACTGAGCTGTGCCCGCTGTCACGATCACAAGTATGACCCGATCAGTCAGCGCGAGTTTTATCAGTTGTTCGCCCTGTTCAACAATCTCGATGAGAAGGGGTTCATCAATAATTTGCGAGGGAGTGCCGAGCCGCGGATACGCTACAAAAACAGTGAATTCGAACAGCGCAAAAAGCAGATCGAGGCAACCACCGAAAATGCAGACCGGCGCAAGGCTGGGTTGGGCCGGCTCGAGGCGGAATATCCATTTGTGATGGTCATGCGCGACAACAAACCACGCAAGGCGTTCATCCTTCAACGCGGACAATACGATACCCCCGGCGACGAGGTTCAACCGGGACTGATGTCCGCCCTCTCGGTAGTACCCGACGACATGCCGATGAATCGCCTGGCTTTGGCACGCTGGCTTACGGACGGGCAGCATCCTTTGACGGCGCGTGTTCTCGTGAACCGGTTGTGGGAGCAACTGTTCGGCGTCGGGATCGTCAAAAGCTCGGAGAATCTTGGGGTGCAAACCGATTGGCCGAGTCACCCGCAACTACTCGAATGGCTTGCGGTGGACTTTGTTGAGAATGGTTGGAATATCAAGCGACTGCTTCGGCAGATGGCGATGAGTGCCACCTACCGGCAGGACGCGGCCACCAGCGCGAAGCGGCTGCGGTTGGATCCGGAAAACCGGCTGCTGAGCCGCGGCCCACGCACGCGACTTGCGGCCGAGATGGTGCGAGATCAGGCGCTATTCCTCTCCGGTTTATTGGTTGAGAAACATGGAGGCCCCAGCATGTGGGTTTACCAGCCGGCCGGCTTGTGGCGGGAGGTCGAAAAACGCGGGACATTTCAGCAGGATCACGGCGAAAAACTTTATCGGCGAAGCCTGTACTCGCGCATCCGACGCACCGTGGCGCATCCGAGCATGCTGTTGTTCGATGCGCCGAGCCGCGAGGTTTGCACCGTGAAACGCGCCCACACCAACACACCGCTGCAGGCACTCGCGCTGATGAACGAGGTGACCTACGTGGAGGCGTCGAGAAAGTTCGCGGAGCGCATCATGGCGAACGGCACCACGCCGGAGGAACGCATCGCTTGGGCGTTTCGTGCAGCGACTGCACGCCAACCGGAGCCAGCCGAGTTGGCGTTTCTGACGGCCGGATATGAGCGCCGCCTGACCCGTTTTCGTGCCCAGCCCAAGGCGGCGGAACAGCTGCTTGGTCAGGGGGAAAGCCCCTCGGACGGTGCGCTTGGCCAAGCGGAGCTGGCCGCGATGACCACTGTGGCCAATGTGCTTTTGAACCTCGATGAGTTGATCAACAAGTGAAATCCCAACCCGACCCCACTGCCGGATGGCAACAGTTAGACGCCCTCAATCGGCGGACGTTCTTGCAGACTTCAGCCAACGGCCTCGGCGCCATGGCGCTGGGTTGCCTGCTTGGCCGTGGCCAGACGGCAGGAGCTGCGCTTGGCCAAGCGCATTTCGTCCCCAAGGCCAAGCGCGTGATTTATCTGTTTCAGTCCGGCGGGCCGGCGCAGATGGATTTATTCGATCCCAAGCCGCAACTCGAGAAGCATCATGGTCAGGAATTGCCGGACTCAATTCGCGGCAAACAACGGTTGACCGGAATGACGGCCAACCAAAAAACGCTTCCAGTGGCGCCGACCAAATACCGCTTTACGGCACACGGCCAAAGCGGTCTTGAGCTGAGCGAAATGCTGCCCAACCTCGGGCGGGTGGCAGACGAATTGTGTGTGGTGCGATCGATTCATTCCGAGGCGATCAACCATGATCCGGCGATCACGTTTTTGCAGACCGGTTTTCAACTCTCCGGCCGGCCGAGCATCGGTTCGTGGGTTTCGTACGGTCTCGGTGCGATGAACCGCGATTTGCCGACGTACATCGTGATGACTTCCCGCGGCGGTTCCGGTGATGCCCAGCCGTTGTACAGCCGCCTGTGGTCGTCCGGTTTTCTGCCGACCCAGCATTCCGGGGTGAAATTTCGCAACACCGGCGACCCGGTCTACTATCTTTCCAACCCGCCCGGCGTCGACCGGGAAACACGGCGGGATATGCTCGACGATCTGGCGGCGTTGAATCGCCAACGGTACGATGTGCTGGGGGACCCGGAAATCCAGTCGCGCATCGCCCAATATGAGATGGCGTTCCGGATGCAGTCCAGCGTTCCGGAGTTGACCGATGTTTCCGGTGAACCGGATCACGTTCTCAAACTTTACGGGCCGGACGTGAAAAAGGCGGGTTCCTTCGCGGCGAATTGCCTGTTGGCCCGGCGGTTGGCTGAGCGCGATGTGCGGTTTATCCAATTGTTTCACATGGGCTGGGATCATCACTCCAACCTCGCGCGCGACATGCCCCGGCAATGCCGCGACACCGATCACCCGACGGCCGGCCTGATCACCGACCTGCGGCAACGAGGCCTGCTCGACGAGACGTTGATCGTCTGGGGAGGCGAGTTTGGTCGAACAATCTACGCGCAGTCCCCGGAGAAAAACGGCGGGCGCGATCATCATCCGCGTTGCTTCAGTTACATGCTCGCCGGGGGAGGAGTGAAATCCGGCCTGGTGCATGGTGAGACCGATGACTACAGCTACAACATCGTTCGGGACCCGGTGCATGTGCATGACCTGAACGCGACCACACTGCACCAGTTGGGCATCGACCACGAACGATTGACGTTCAAGTTTCAGGGGCGCCAGTACCGGTTAACCGACGTCCACGGACGGGTTGTCCGGGAGATTCTCGCCTAGTTTTTTGACTCCGGTTTGAGGAGGACGGCCCCGATTTTTTCCGGGATCTCCGGGTTGGCGAGGCCCTGTTTTTTTGTGATCAGGAACACGAAGTTGTTCGCGAGCGTTTCCTCCGGGTGCAGGATGTAGCTGGTGTTGTTTCCGATCTGCTCGAAAAACCCCTCCACTTCCCTTGGTTGAAACATGACCGGCTTATCGTCTCTCAAAATCGGCTTGGCAGTGTCGCGGTCGATGGCCATGAGTCGCATCTCCAGATAGCGAAAGAACGTGCCCCCGACATTGGGGTCGTACTCGGGGATGCGCGAAAACAAAACCGGCGCGCCCCAGTGTGGCATGTCGTTTTCCGTGACCCGGATGCAGTGCTCGACGACGGGGGCATCGGGGTTGCTGATGCGCCGGGGCATCAAGTCATCCGGCAGCGACACCACGCCGCAGGGTTTAAATCCAATGAGCGCGTAAAGTTCGTCACGGAGTTGGGTGTTGTTTCGTGAGATTATGTGAAACAGCTCGTGGTAGAAGAGTCGCTCCAGCCCCTTCGTAGACTGGCGAACCGTTCGATTTGGAAGAACGATGCTGATACCTCTCGTGTATGGCGCGGCACCTTCATCCTTACCGGTGGTCTTGATGAGATAAATTTCGGGGGGGATATGCCGGGCATACGGGGCGAGTTTGGAAGATGCAATTTGGAAGAT
>JAPPPH010000366.1:0-1528 GCA_028817635.1 Verrucomicrobiales bacterium
ACTACCAAAACGTCCTGAATATGGCCCCGGCCGGAAAGTACTCGGCGGAGATCACGCGCTTCTGCGATTTCGTCACCGAGTCTACCGCGAACGAAGTGCCGGATCCCTACTACGGCGGCGCGCAGGGATTTGAGACCGTGCTCGACCTACTCGAAGATGGTTGCGCCTCACTGCTGGAACACGTCCGCGAAAAACTCGACCATTAGTCGCCCATGTGGGACGCGATTGCCAACCACATCGAGGATGCAACCGGCGAGCCGTTCGAGATTCGCCTGAAACAACCGGTCGGCGGTGGGTGCATCAACGATGCCTATCGGGTTGATAGTCGCGACCGTGTTTTGTTTGTGAAGTTGAATCAGGCCGCCGGCCTCGACATGTTCGAGGCCGAAACCGACGGCCTGCAAGAGTTGGCTGCCACGCAATCAATCCGAGTTCCCTCCCCGATCTGCTGCGGCACTGCCGGGGGTCAGGCTTATCTCGTGATGGAATTCATCAACCTGGGTGACGGCGGTTCACAAGTTCAGCTCGGTAAGCGCTTGGCCAAGCTGCATGCCGTTGCCCAGCCAACGTTCGGCTGGCATCGTGACAACACCATCGGCGCCACTCACCAACCAAATCCCATCAGCGACGACTGGGTGGATTTCCTGCGCGAACACCGGCTTGGCTTTCAATTTCGCTTGGCCAATCAAAACGGGATGGCATTCAACGGTAGCGATGAATTGCTCCGGCAATTGGACGCCTTTTTCGACGGCTACCAGCCAAGCCCATCCCTGCTTCAAGGTGACCTTTGGAGCGGAAATGTTGCCTTCGACGAGAATGGCGACCCGGTGATCTACGACCCCGCCACTTACCGCGGGGATCGTGAAGCCGAGTTTGGCCTGACCGAGATGTTCGGCGGATTCGGAACCGATTTTTGGGCCGGTTACGAATCGGTGCTACCGCTGGAGGATGGATACGGCACGCGCAAGTTGCTGTACCGACTTTATCATACGCTGAACCACTTCAACCTGTTTGGCAGTGGATACGCGGGGTCAGCCCAGTCACTCGTCGATCAACTGCTGCGCTTGGCCTGAAAACAAAACAGCCCGGCCAAGCGGCCGGGCTGCAAAAGGGTTTAACCAAGTTATTCGGCTTGCGGTGCTGGAGCGGTTTCAGCAGGGGCAGCCTCCCCTATCTCTTCATCATCGTCCGCCTCCGTTACGGTCGGCCCCGCAACAGTGTGGCGCTCGATTGTGTTGATGCGATAACGACGGGTGTCGTTGTCGATCTGGAACTCGGCCTCCTCGCCCGGCTTCTTGCCGAGGAACGCTTGGCCAAGCGGAGTCAGGTAGCTCAGAATCTGGTTATCCGGATCGCCATCCCATGCACCAAGCAGGATGAATGTTTCTTCCTTGTTGCTCTCGAGATTGGTGACCACCAGCTTGTTACCAACGCTGACCTGATCCACAGAAGCATCGCTAAAGTCGGTACCACGGGCACGGGTCAAGTCGATCTCCAGCTCTCCCTTGCGCGCCATGAGTACCTTCTG
>JAPPPH010000366.1:1538-2657 GCA_028817635.1 Verrucomicrobiales bacterium
GACCTGATCCACGGAAGCATCGCTGAAGTCGGTGCCGCGCGCGCGCGTCAGGTCAATCTCCAGTTCGCCCTTGCGAGCCATGAGTACCTTCTGCATTTCCTTGGCAGCCTTGAACTCGTGGTTCTCGCGAAGGTCCCCGTAACTCCGGGCGATGGCGATTTCCTTTGAGTTGGCGGGTATCTTCTTTTTAACCAGCTCCTCGTACTCATTTTTGCGACGCTCGAGGCTCGGCCAAGAGACGATTAACAGGTTGTCGTCCTTAGTCTGGTCGCCGGAGATCATCGATTGAATCGACGGGTAAGCCTTGACAATGCGACCAAGCAGCGAGCGCTTGTCCATGTCGTCAAAACAAATGGTTGCCTGGAGTGCCCGCACCAGATCCTCAACCACCTCGACGTCCGCAGAGCCGATCAGATCAGTGATCAATTCCTGATCGGCCATGATGAAGTCGCCGAGTTTGCTGGTCTTTTTCTCGTTGAACCGATCCTGCTCGATCGCAGCCATCATGGCACCAAACACCTCCGGCCCAAGAATGTCAGCGAAGCTGTCCGAGCGGTTTTTACCCAACCAAAGCATCAGGTCGGTGCTCGCCTTGTGTTTGCTGACCAACTGCTCAAGGTGATCCTTGAAACGATCAAAGTGGCCGGCTTCGATAAGCATTTGGGCCAACTCACCCGCCAGACGCAAGCCACTCAAGTTCAGCATCTCAAGGTAGCGATCCACCCAAGTATCGGTGTGGGAGAGTCGGAAGGCGTCCAGCGCCAGCTTTTGTTTTGCGGCAGAAAGCCCCTCAATCACCTCGGCCAAGTCATCCGCTTTTTCAAAAACAGACCCAGCTTCCAGTTCGCCCTCGACCGGTTCCATGCCTACGTCGGAGCGGATGGCATCGCGCAGCAAGATCGCCTCAAGCGAGAGTGACGGCTTTAGGTTCATGTGGTTCTTGATGGCGAGATTCAAAATCTTGATTACCTCCCCGATCACTGCGTCCTTGTTTTCCACGTCACCGATCCCCTTGTGAATCTCGGTGGCGGCGGCGATTTGGGCTTTCAGTCCCTTGGCATCGCGGAGGTTGCTCAACAACTGGTCGTGGGCGGAAAGTGGCTGCGGGTGATATCTGAG
>JAPPPH010000241.1 GCA_028817635.1 Verrucomicrobiales bacterium
TCCGCGATCTCGTTGGCAAAGTGAACGTAGTTTTTTGGATTCTTGACGACCACCCTGCGCACCGACTTGTTGCCGCCGCAGATCGCGCCAAGGCCAAACTTGCGGCCGGCCGGCAGCAGCACGGTCCACTTGATGCCAAGCGCCTTTTGGTGCCGGAGCAGCCGTTCATCGTTGCGGCCGCTGTAGTTCGTGTGCTGGTGCAGGTCGATGATCTCCTGCTTATCTTTTCGGCCAAGCGCTTGGCCGGGCAGGGCGGAGGCGGCGACTGCGGCACCGGTGGCGGCCAGAAACTTCCGTCGGTTGGAGGGCGTGTTCATGAGAAAAACCAAGTGTGACGAGGCCGCCAGCGTACGTCCAGCGCTTGGCCAAGCGCAATCTTTTCTGCCGGGTTGTGAAACGCCCGCCCTCTCCGTATACTCTGCGTGCCGGTTAAGACAAAGATGGACAAACTTCTCCTGATCGATGACGAAGACGATGTGCGCTACTCCTTCAAACGCATATTTAACTCACCGGAATTGGAACTGGAAACCGCAGCCAGCGGTGAGGAGGGGCTGGAGGTCATCAAGTCGTTTCAGCCGGATCTCGTGCTGATGGACGTCCGGATGGGTGGCATCACCGGACTGGAGACACTTCGCCGCATTCGGCAGGACGACGCCAAGTTGCCGGTCATCATGATGACCGCGTTCGGCACTACCCAGACCGCGATCGAGGCGATGAAACTCGGCGCCTACGACTACCTGCTTAAGCCGTTCGACGTGCCACAGCTCAAGCAACTTGTCGCCGACGCCCTCAAGGCCGCGCGCGACATGAAGCAGGTCGTCGCCTGCGAACCGCTGCTCGAATCCGAGGATTATGACATGGGTATCGTCGGCCGCAGTCAACCGATGCAGGAGGTGTTCAAGATGATCGGCCAGTTGGCCGGCTCGGATGCCACTGCGTTGATCACCGGCGAGAGCGGCACCGGCAAGGAACTCGTCGCCCGTGCAATCTACCACAACAGTCAGCGCAACGATCAGCCGTACCTGCCGATCAACTGCGCCGCCATCCCGGAAAATCTGCTCGAGAGCGAATTGTTCGGACACGAAAAGGGCGCCTTCACCGGGGCGACCTCGCAGCGCATTGGCAAATTCGAGCAGTGCGATCAAGGTACCCTGTTCCTCGACGAGATTGGCGACATGACGCTGGCCACCCAGGCCAAGATCCTGCGCGTCCTTCAAAACGGCACTATCGAGCGCGTCGGGGGCAACAAACCGATCAAGGTCGACGTCCGCATCATCGCCGCCACCAACAAGCGACTTGAGGAAGCCGTGGCCGCGAAGGAGTTTCGGGAGGATTTGTTTTACCGACTCAATGTCGTGCGGGTCAGCCTACCGCCGTTGCGCGAACGCCCCGGCGACATCCCCCTCTTGATAGACTACTTCCTCAAGACCATCGCCAACACCGAAGGCAGCAAGGCCAAGTCCATCCTTGAGGACGCCCAGGCGGCACTCGTCGACTACATCTGGCCGGGCAATGTGCGCGAACTCGAGAACGTCCTGAGGCGCACCATCGTCATGGCTAAAGGCGATGCCATCCGCACAGACGACCTGCCGTCGGATATCCTCTCGGGCGGGTTGGCACCTGCACCATCCAGTGGCCAAACGCTTGGCCAAGCGGAAGCCGCGCCTGCAGCCACCAACGACATCAGCGCCGTAGCTGCGACCCTTTTTCAATGGGCCAAGTCCCAGCCCGACCTCGCCGTGCTTCCGGCGGTCGAGCGAGAACTCGTCGCCCACGCCCTGCGCGAGACCAACGGCAATCAGGTGCAGGCCTCCAAACTGCTGGGCATCACCCGTGCCACCCTCCGCAAGCGCATCGACAAATTCGGCATCAAACAAGCCGTCTCCGTCGAGTAACCAAGCGCTTGGCCAAGCAGGCAAGGTAGGGACGGCTGTCTCAGCCGTCCTAGGGCCAAGACACGGATTTCACTAATTTTCACGGATCTCTGTGGTCCTATTCGTGCCCATCAATCCATACCCCGGCCTCGCAGGCTCGGCCCTCCGTTTTCACTCCATCCCAACTACGTAGTTGAAAACATCAAAATAAAGGTATTGCTTAAAAAATAGTTGAAAACAACCGTTGACGCCTACGTATATATACGTAGGTTCTCGGGAGCCGGTTTGGCTTCCACTAGCCGGCTTGCAAACGGGGTTTTTGCCCCAAAATTTACGACCAAATGCCCAACCAGCCCAAGAAGGGAAAACGAATTGTGACATTCCAGGAATGGGAGACCAATGCCAACGCGCTCCGATCGTTGGCTGAGGGAGAGGGTATTACGTTGTCCGAGTTGCTCAAACGCCTTACGGAGGAGCACTTGGCCAAGCATGGTAAGGCTTATTTACCCCATAAGTAGGTCGTAAAATCCGTTCCATCGTTTTTTGCCAGAGAAATCGTTCTTCATAAATCTCCATCGCCGGCGACTGGTTCGCTTTGGTGATTTTACAACTATTCTCCACTCAGCAGTAGTGAAGCCCTTGAAGCTGCTTCATGGTCGAATCGAGTTTTCATCCAAAATTGAAATCGTAATCTTAAACTGCAATTTAAGTATTGCAATAAATCCGAACACCGTTATTTTTTTTGTCAGCACACAACTATATTAATTCAATAGAGAGAGAC
>JAPPPH010000373.1 GCA_028817635.1 Verrucomicrobiales bacterium
ATTGGTACTATGTTTACAATCTTAATGTATTCACAGGCCCTTCTTTTTTATTCACAATCGATTGTGAACGACTCTCAATATGGGAATAGGCTGTGAATGAGCCTGAGAAAACAGGGCAAAAATAAAGGGAATAAACAGGACAATTATCCGCCAACGATGGTCACCCCGGAGGAGGTGCCGATGCGGGAGGCCCCGGCTTCGATCATGGCTCGCGCGGTTGCGGCATCCCTGATGCCCCCGGACGCTTTCACGCCGCAGAATTGGCCGACGGTTTCGCGCATCAACTTGACGTGCTCGACGGTGGCTCCACCGGGGGCAAATCCGGTGCTGGTCTTTACGAAGTGGGCCTCGGCCTGCACGGCGATTTTGCAGGCGGTGGCGATCTGTTCGTCGGTGATGTAGCTGGTCTCGATTATGACCTTGACACGCCGGTCGTCTGCGGCATCGATGACGTCCCGAATTTCACGACTGACCGCCTTGTGGTCTCCGTCGATGAATTTACCGAGGTTCATCACCATATCGATTTCATGGGCGCCGTTATCGACGGCTACCTCGGTTTCGTAGCGCTTGGCGTCGGGGTCGGATGCTCCGGTGGGAAAGCCCACGACGGTGGCAATGGAGACGTCCGAGTCGCCGAGGTGATTCCACGCATGTTGCACCCAACAACCGCTGACGCACACCGCAAATAGCTGGTGCTCAATGGCTTCGGTGCAAAGTTTCTCGATATCCCGGGCGGTGGCATCGGGACGCAAAAGGGTATGGTCGATGTATCCGTTAAGCGGCGTTTCCGGTTGATCGGACATGGATCAACCGGGGAGCAGGTCTTTGACCATCTCGCGTTCTTCTCTCAACTCGTTCACCGTGGCATCGAGTTTGCCCTGACTGAAGGCGTCGAACTGGATTCCCTGTACGACTTCGAGTTGGCCGCCTACGTTGCGGGTTGGGAATGAGGAGATCAGACCCTCATCCACCCCGTAGCTGCCGTCGGAGCAGAGGCAGAGGCTGTGGGTGTCTCCACCGGGGGTGGGGTTGATCACAGAGGCAACTGAGTCCACCACGGCGTTGGCGGCACTGGCGGCACTTGAGGCACCGCGGGCCTTGATGATTGCTGCGCCTCGTTGCTGGACGGTCTTGATAAAGTCGCCCTCGAGCCACCCTTGATCGTTGATCACGCTCGCAGCGGCTTCGCCGTTGATCTTGGCGTTGGTGAAATCTGGGTACTGAGTGGCGGAGTGATTGCCCCAGACGGTCAGGTTGCTAACGGCTGTGACGTCGACTCCGGCTTTTTGCGCGAGTTGAGTTTTTGCGCGGTTTTCGTCGAGGCGAGTCATGGCAAACCAGCGGTCGCGCGGGATGTCCGGCGCATTGTTCATGGCGATAAGGCAGTTGGTGTTGCACGGGTTGCCGACCACCAGCGTGTGCACGTCGCTGGCGGCGTTGTTTTGGATGGCCTGTCCCTGTCCGGTGAAAATCTTGCCGTTGATGCCGAGTAGATCGCCGCGCTCCATGCCCTGCTTGCGCGGCACACTGCCGACGAGCATCGCCCAGTTGACACCGTTGAACCCGGTGTTCAGATCGGCCGTGGCCACGGTGCCCTTGAGCAGTGGGAAGGCGCAGTCGTCCAGTTCCATCCCGACCCCCTCAAGCGCGGGCAAGGCTGGCTCAATCTCGATCATATGAATGATGACCGGCTGATCCGGGCCAAACATCTGGCCGGAGGCGATCCGGAATAACAGGGCATAACCGATCTGACCGGCCGCACCGGTCACTGCAACACGAATGGGTTCTTTACTCATCTTAAAAAGCGGCGGGGAGTATGGATTTTACACCGGTTTCCGACAAGTTTTTCCGCTTGGCCAAGCGCTTGGCCAAGCGAGTTAGTCTTGCTGTGTACCGCTGGCAGGCGGTTTCGGCTCGTCCTCGGCGGGGACGATTTCCTTGTGGTGACACTCAGGGCACTCGATCTTGTCGCCGATCAGCACAGCCGGAACTTCGAGTTTTTGATTACAGTTGTCGCAGTACATGATGACCGAATCGTCATCTTCGGATTCGTGCCGGATGATCGGTGGGAGAGCGGATTTTTCCTTCTCGTTTTCTTTGGATTCAACATCCTTATCGTCTTCGATAATGGGAGGCAGTCGGTTGAATTGAACGGCGTTGGTTGGACGTTGGATGCTTTTGACCACTTCAAGTTCAGCGTGAAAAAGGTCCGCCTCCTCGAATTTGAAGAGCTTGGCCAAGAACAGTTCGGGCATCTGTCCGATGCGGGTGTTGAATCGTTCCACGCTGTCATTGTAGCCGGAGCGCATGAGGGCGACCTCGTTCTCGAGCAGGACCAGCTTTTCATGAAGTTGCGCCATCATCTGGTTGCCCTTCAGGTCGGGGTACTTTTCCTGCAGGCCAAAAAACTTTTGCATCACGGCCACCTCCTGCGTGATGAACAGCCCGGCTGCGGCAGGATCGAAGTCCACCGCGCCTTGGGCTGAATCTCGAAGCTTGGCCAGTTCGGTTTGCAGTTCCTTCTCGTGCTTCAAGTATTCCTTCGCGATCTTGACGAGGTTCGGGATGAGGTCGGCGCGTTTCTTGAGCGAGACCCCGATGTTGGACCACGCGCGTAACACACGGTTGCGAACGAAAACGATGTCGTTGTACAT
>JAPPPH010000318.1 GCA_028817635.1 Verrucomicrobiales bacterium
CTCATGCACCCAGTCCGGCTGATCGGCGTCATCCGTCACGACGACCAACTCAAACCGCGGATGCGCCGACACGGCACGCGGTAGATAACAATGCTTCACCACGCTGAACACGCCGGCCCGGAATGTCTTCGTCTCCGCCATCTTAGTTGCCCTCCTTTCCGCCGATCACCTGCCTGCTTTTTGCAGACTCCAAAACTTGATCCACGACACTGGCCGCTCTCGTTGTGTCGGTCACTGTCACGCTTGGCGCGCGTTGTTCGCTGATGGCATCGACAAATTCCTGCAACTGCCCAACAAGGTCGGCCCGCCCCTGATTCGCGCGAATTGCATTCGGCTGGCCTCCGCTGTAGAGCAGATTCATGTTGTGATGATCATCCGCATAGGCCGCCCCAGTGCCACCGATCATCGTCAGCGAAAAATAATCGCCACCACTCGGCAACGACGCGGCGACATCAATCATCGCCATGCCGTCGTTCGCAAACCCAAGGTGAAACTGGATGTACTCCGGATTGGCCGCAGACTGCAGCGACCACACCGTCTCCGGCGCACTGCCGAACAGCCAGCAGGCGAGATCGGCATCCGGCAGGATACGATCGGCCAGCGAACCGGCGGCCTCTCCCGGCGGCAGCCAGCGGTGGATGCGCAACAGCCCCGCTTGGCCAAGTTTGCCGGCGTCGAGGCTGCGCTTTACCGATTGAACCGATGGCAAAAAGCGCCATGGATGTGCCAGCATTAACAGCGTGTCCGCTTGGCCAAGCGCGGTGAGGTTGCTGCCGGCTGCGCCAGCAAGAACCGGTTTACCAAGCGACGAAGCCGCCTTTGCCAAGCGACCGGCTGTTGCCTGATCGGCGGCGATGACGACGGCATCAAACACGTCCGCCTGATTGGTAAACAGCTCCTCCGCAGAAGTCGCTTCCGTCACTTGGCCAAGCGCTTGGCCGGAGCCGCCGGAATCCAACGGCGCGAATGCCGTCCACGCCGCGCGGTGCAGCCGGGTGCTAAGTGCGCCGTAAGCCTCCGCCGTTTCGGCTGAACTGATTAGAGCGAGGCGAATCATGATGGTTGAGTCAAAACAAGTGGGGCGGGCAATGTCTCACGCCACGTGCAGGGGGCCAAACCAATTTGTTGCACCGCTGTATTCCTGAGCGCATTATCCGCGGCCGCCAACCAAGGACAAACCGTGTCGACACAAAACTCAAACTCCACGAACACGCTAACGCAGGCCGGGCGCTACCTGATTGTAATCTCCGCATTTCTCGGCTGGTTCTTCGCCGGAATGCATTTGGGCACCACTTCATTAGCCATGAGCCCTGCGGCAAAGGATTTGCTGCGAAACTCCGGTCAGTATGAGGTGGTCGAAGCGGATCGGGAAACCGCAAGAGCACAAATAGAAAAGGACGGAAGCGGCGATGCGGAGGCGTTGGCCAAGGCCTCCGCCGATAAACGGCTAAATACCGACAGCAGTCCCTGGTTTGGCTACTACGTCTGCGCGCTTTTGTTTGGAGCCGCAGCCGGGGGGCTTGTATTTGGAAGGATAGGCGACCGATTTGGCAGAGTGAAAGGGATGACGGCTGCGATTTGCTGTTATTCAGGGATGTCTTTGGTTGCGTATTTCGCGGAATCGCCAACTCAACTTCTGGTGATACGCTTCATCCTTAGCATGGGCGTGGGCGGTATGTGGCCCAACGGGGTCGCGCTGATGAGCGAAGCTTGGGCTGGCGTCTCCCGACCGATGCTTGCTGGGATGATCGGAACTGCCGCGAACATAGGGATATTCGTGGTTGGTCTAGCTGGTAGAATTTGGAAGGTTAATGAAGCCAACTGGGAAAACGTAATGTTACTCGGTAGCATCCCGATCATTTTTGGTATTTTGATTCCTTATTTTGTTCCAGAGTCACCCCGATGGCTGTCTCAACGGTCAAGTCAGGATAAAGGGAATGACGCTGGAGATAGTCAGAAAGTATCAGATTCAAAGAGTGAGATATTTCGACCGCCATTTTTGGCGATCACAGTGGCAGGGATTTTATTGGCCACAGTCCCGCTCTTTGGCGCCTGGGGGGGAGCGAATTGGACCATTAAGTGGGCCGACGATGTCGGTCAGGCGATGGGCAACGACGGGCTCAAAGCCGATGTCATTATGGCCCGATCTCTCCCTGGAATATTCGGGAGTTTTCTCGGTGGATGGATAGCGAGCTTCGCAGGTCGAAAGCGCAGCTATTTTCTTAACAGCTTAATCTGCCTGGTTAGTGCCCAGTATATGTTTTGGTTTACGAGTCCTGAAGATCCTGCTGTATTTCTATTGTTAACAGCGATACTGGGGTTCTTCAGCGGAATCTTTTTTGGTTGGTTGCCACTGTTTTTACCGGAGATTTTTGTCACTCGAGTGAGGTCAGCGGGGGCAGGCGTTTGTTTTAACTTTGGACGCATATTAACTGCCGTCGCAGTTCTCGTAACTGCCGAACTAATCGTAGTCTACAATAATGATTTCGCTGCATTCGGGAAAGTAACCACTCTTGTATATCTGCTGGGAGCCATTGGGATTTTGCTGATGCCGAAGGGAGTTGAAGGCAAAATAAAGGATTAGCCGAAACGATGGGTGGCGTGTCAAATCGGGTTGGCATCATCGCCGTGGGGCTGCTGGGCAGTGCGCTTGG
>JAPPPH010000510.1 GCA_028817635.1 Verrucomicrobiales bacterium
CTGTGCGGATGGGTGTGCCGGGGAATATTTGGCGCTTGGCTTTGCCCACGGGGAACTGCCCCGATTGGCCAAACTGGCGGCGGACGGCTATTGCGGCCAGGCGCGGGGTGCGCTGCCGTCATTCACTAACGTAAACAACTGCGCCATGGTCACCGGTACGCCGCCGTCGCAGACCGGCATCGGCGGCAACTACATCATCGAACCGGAAACCGGCGAAGAGGTGATGACCAATTCATCCCGATTCCTGCGTAACGACACCATCCTCGCCGCCGCCTCGGCCGCCGGACGCAAGGTCGCCATGGTCACTGCCAAGGACAAGCTGCGTGAGTTGCTCTCCAAGGGCATGGACGGCATTGCCGTTTCCTCCGAGAAGGCCGATGAAGTGAGCACCGAGGTAAACGGCATCGATGACATCGAGTCGCTCGCTGGCCCAAAGCCTTCGATCTACTCCGGCGAGGCCAGCCTGTATGCGCTGCGTGTTGGGGTGGAGTTGCTTGCCGCCGGCAGGGCCGATTTTCTTTACCTGTCCCTCACCGACTACATGCAGCACAAGTACGCGCCGGAGGCACACGAGTCGCGCGAGTTTTATCGTGGCATCGACACCGAGGTGGGCCGGTTGCTCGATCTCGGCGCGGTCGTCGGCATCACCGCCGACCACGGCATGAATGCCAAGTGCAACGCCGCCGGCGAGCCGAATGTCATTTTTCTCGAGACCGAGCTGGCCCGCGAGTTCGGCGAGGGTTGCCGTGTCATCTGCCCGATCACCGACCCGTATGTTGTGCACCACGGTGCGCTTGGCTCGGCGGTGACGGTTTACCTGCCGGACGGTGCGGACGAACGGGCCGTGGCAGACTGGATCGCCGCGCTCGACGGCGTCACCGAGGTGCACACGCGCGAGTCGGCAATGACCAACCTCGAGTTGCCGGGCGACCGGATCGGCGACTTGTTTGTTTTGTCGGCGCGCGACTGGGTGATCGGCCGTACGCCGGAACACCACGACCTCAGCAAGCTGGAAGACACGCTTCGTTCGCATGGCGGACGTTACGAGGAGATGGTGCCGTTCCTCATCTCCGAGCCGCTCAACGCCGCGTACGCCGCCTTGGCCAAGGGCGATCCCCGGAATTTTGACATTTTCGACTTCGTCTGCAACGGAACCCAATCATGAGCCAAGCGACCAACATTACTGATCAACTGCCCCTCGCTTGGCCAAGCTACATCGCCGGCGAACCGGTGCAGAGCGATGACACGCTCGAGGTGCGTTACCCTTGGGACGGTTCGCTGACCGGTACGCTGCCGAAGATCACGCCGGAGCAACTTGAAAAGGCGATCGTGACTGCGCTTGGCCAAGCTCAGCCGCCGACCAAAAACGAGCGTTACGAAATCCTCATGCGCGCACGTGAACTTTTGGCCAAGCGCACGGATGAGTTTGCCAACCTGATCCGACTCGAGGCCGGCCTGTGCATGCGCGAGACCCGCTACGAAGTAGGCCGGGCACAGGAGGTGTTCAAGTTCGCCGCCGCCGAGGCGTTGCGCGACGACGAGAGCATCTTCTCCTGCGACGCCGCAAAGAACGGGCCGGCGCGAAAGATTTTCACGATGCGCGAGCCGCTTGGCCTGGTCGCTGCGATCACGCCTTTCAACCATCCGCTCAATCAGGTGGCGCACAAGCTGGCCCCGGCGATCGCGGCCGGTGTGCCGGTGCTGCTCAAGCCGTCCAGCAAGACACCGTTGACGGCCATCCGCCTCACCGAACTGCTGTACGAGGCTGGCTTGCCGCCGGCAATGCTCAGCACATTCGTCGGAGATCGCAAAACGATCACCGAGGCGCTGGTGCGCGATCCTCGGGTGGATTTGGTCACCTTCACCGGTGGCACTGGCCCGGGCAAACACCTCACGACCATCGCCGGCTACAAGAAACTTTGCCTTGAGCTGGGCGGCAACGCGCCGCTCATCGTGCTGCGTGATGCCGACCTCGACCTAGCCGCCACGCTGGCGACCGAGGGTTCTTTCCGCAACTCCGGCCAGCGCTGCACCGCCGTCAAACGCATCCTTGTCGAGGAGGCGGTGCTCGATGAGTTCACGACCCGGTTCGTGGCCAAGGCCGGGGAGTTCACCGTGGGCGATCCCGCCGACGAGGCAACCCTCATTGGCACCGTCATCGACGAGCCGGCCGCGATCGAGCTGGAGGACCGGGTGAACAAGGCGGTCGCCGCCGGGGCGGAAGTGCTGCTCGGTGGTAATCGAAACGGAGCGCAGCTTGAGCCGACCATCATCGCCAACGTGCCGCGCGATGCCGAGATGGTCTGCGAGGAATCGTTCGGGCCGCTCGCGCCGATCATGCCGGTGCGTGATCTTGACGACGCCATCGCGTTGGCCAATTCATCCGACTTTGGCCTGTCGTCCGGCGTGGTGACCAACGACATGGCGGCTGCCATCCGTGTGGTCAAGGAGTTGAAAACCGGCGCGGTCAACGTCAATCAGGTGCCGGGGTTCCGGATGGAATGTTCGCCGTTCGGCGGCGTGAAGGACTCCGGGCTCGGCATCAAGGAGGGCGTCATCGAGGCGATGAAGTTCATGACCACGACAAAGACATTTTCTCTGCCATGGTGAACGAGCGGGACACGCAGTATCTGCTTCTGACCCCCGGGCCGTTGTCCACGACGCGCACGGTTCGCAGCGCCATGATGCAGGAGTACTCCACGTGGGACGTCGACTACAACAGCATCGTCGAGTTCATCCGCGTACGCCTCGTTAGACTGGCGGTTCGCGACGATGTTAATCTCGGCGCTCACACCTCCGTGCTTATGCCGGGCAGCGGGACATTCTCGGTCGAGTCGGTGATCGGTTCAGTGGTCCCCGCTGATGGCAAACTGCTTGTGCTCAATAACGGCGCCTACGGGGCCCGCATCACGACCATCGCACGCATGCTCGGCATCGACACCATCGAGCTTGGCCAGGCGGAGACAGAGTCGACAAACCTTGACCAAGCGGAAGAAATTTTGGCCGGGGATACCGCGATCACGCATGTCGCGTTGGTGCACTGCGAAACCACCACCGGCATGCTCAACCCGGCGGAGGAAGTCGGCGCGATGGTTCGGCGGCACGGCCGGGAGTTTATCCTCGACGCGATGTCGTCGTTCGGCGGCATCCCGATGAGCATGGAATCGACCGGCGCACATTATCTCATTTCCTCCGCGAACAAATGCATTCAGGGCGTACCGGGGTTTGGATTTGTGGTGGCCGATCGTACCGCGCTTGAATCGTCCAGGGGACGTGCCCGGTCACACAGTCTCGACCTCCACGACCAATGGCACGAGATGGAAACCAAGGGCGGCAAGTGGCGGTTTACCTCGCCCACGCATGTCGTGAAGGCATTCGCCCGAGCACTCGACGAACTCGAGGCCGAGGGTGGCGTAAAGGCGCGCCACGCACGCTATGTTGCCAATCAGAAAACGATGGTGGAGGGAATGCGCGCGCTTGGTTTTCGCACGCTCATTGGCGACGAAATCCAGTCGCCAATCATCACGTCATTTCACTACCCGGAAGCCGAGCGGTTTGAGTTCCAAAAATTTTATGATGCGCTCAAGGCGCGTCGGTTTGTCATCTACCCCGGCAAGGTGTCCAACGCTCAATGCTTCCGCATCGGCAGCATCGGCGACGTCCACCCCGAGGACATGACCCAGCTTGTTGCCATGGTGGCCGAAGTGCTGGAGGAACTCGGAGTCACCCAACCGGCGGTTTGACAGGATGCAATTCGCCCGAGATATGGTTTCGTGTCGTTCTTTTTCCGCATGGAGAAGGGGAGCACACGCGGCTCGCGTGTGGCGGTCGGCGGCTCGCCGGGCGCTGGTTTTTTGTTTTTGGCGAGCCGCCAAAAACCGCACGCGAGCCGCGTGCGCTCCCCGCCTGGCCAAGCGCAAGGTAGGGACGGCTGTCCCCAGCCGTCCTCGACCCTCCGATCACGTTGAGAATCAACGCTACAGCGTCATGGAGTGCGGCAGTCTCTGCCGCTTTCGAGAGCGATCCAAAGCGGTACGGAGCACCGCACTCCAAGACGCTCCCGCGTTATTTTATTTCTGCTTGGCCAAGCGGGATTTTTCCAGAGTGAATCCATGACCAACACATCCGCTCCAAAATTTCTGATCATCGACGGCTACACGCGGGCGGCCCGCGAGGAATTGCAGGCGGGCGGCGCGAGCGTGGCGGCTGATCTTTACGTGAGTATGCTTGGTAAAAACGCGCCGGAGGGAACCGTGTGCGACGTGATTTTTCCTGCGGACCCGGGTGTCACCTTTCCAGCGGGCGAGGCGATTCGCGAGTACGATGGTGTTGCATGGACAGGATGCAGTTCCTGCGTGTTTTCCGGTGAACCGGATGTGGAGGCGCAGATCGATTTTGCCAGGGAATGTTTCCGGCAGGGTGTGCCGGGGTTTGGCAGTTGCTGGGCGGCGCAGATTGCCGTTGTGGCGGCCGGCGGTGAGGTGGCATTGAATCCGAACGGCCGCGAGATGGGGGTTGCCCGGGAGATCACGCTCACGGAAGCGGGCCGGGCACATCCGTTGTACGAGGGGAAACCCGATGTGTTCGATGCCTTCACCAGTCACGACGACGAGGTGACGGTGTTGCCAGCCGGTTCAACGCTGCTTTCCGGCAACGACTTCACCCGGGTGCAGTCGGTAGTCGTGAAGCATGAGGGTACCGAGTTTTGGGGGCTGCAATATCACCCTGAGTACGACCTGCACGAGATGGCCCGGCTGATGTTTTGCCGTCTGAAGAAACTCATTAGGCTTGGATTTTTCGCGGATGAAGCCGAAGGCCTGACTCACATTGATCAACTGGAGGCGCTGCACGCCGACACTTTGCGAGAGGACATCATCGCGGCGCTGAATCTCAAGCCGACCGTCCTCGACGAGTCGTTGCGCACAGTCGAGGTGCGCAACTGGATCAATCACCTCGTCCTGCCGAACATGCGCCGTTAGGCGTCCAGCCGTTCAATCGCGGCTTCCAGTTCGTCGAACGATTCACAGATGGCATCTGCCGTGGTCGTTTCCCTGTCCACATCGCGTGAGGCAGTGAACAGGATCGCCTTCATGCCAAGTTGCTGCGGCCCCTTGACGTCGTTGTGGTCGCGGTCGCCGACGTGCAGCATCTCGCCAATCTCAACTCCAAGCTGCTTTGCCGCCGAGTCAAACATCGAGCGATGCGGTTTGCTGTGGCCGACCTCGTCCGAAAAGGCAAACCCACTGAACGGTGCGGCCAGTCCGTGGTTCTCCAGCACACGCCGGAGGCAGGTTCCGGGTGACACAATGGCATCCGACACGATGCAAAGCTTGTAGCGCTTGGCCAAGCGCTCGAGCACCGGACCGGCACCGGGCATCGCGTCCGGCGGAATGTCGACCTCCATCTCCTCGTGCGCGCGGACGACGGCGTCGAATGAGTCAGTCGGCAACTCGCGCCCCAGTCCCTTTAGGATGACGCGCAGCCGCTCGGCGATGGGCCAAGTGATGTGGTGTTCCTTCCAGACCTTGTTGAACGCAGCATCGCCAACTTTGTAGGCGAGCCGGACCGTATCCGGGTCGATGGGGTCCGCGTTGTTTAGCGCCTCCCAAAGCAGATGCCGCCGTTCGTCGAATTTTGAACGCAGACCGCGTTCCTTCCGCTTGGCTTCATCGGAGTCGTCGATGACGAGCGTGTCCCAGAGGTCAAACGTGATCGCTTTTAAGTTTCCCATTTAGAATAAAATCCAGGCGCTTGGCTGATTGTCAGCCTGGCCGAAGCTGATGATGGCGCCGGTGTCGGTGCTGACCAGCAGGGCGCCGTTGGCCACGGCCAGCCCCAGTGCGCGGCCCGGCACGGCCTCGCTCCAGAGCTTGCGTCCGCTGTGGGCATTGAAGGCCCTGACCCTCCCGGCGCTGCCGACAAACAGCGTGTCTCCGGCGAGCGCGATTGAGTTGCCGGCCTCGACCGGCTCGCTCCAGCGCGCGCGCCGGTTGCTGCGGGTCATCGCGGTGACCTTGTCCGGGGTGAGCAGATACATCGCCTGCGCATCGACGATCATGTCGAGCGCATCGGTGTGCGAGGCCGCCTTGTCACCGGTCAGGCCTGCCTCCGTGAGCACGCCACCGCTCCGGTCCGCCGGGCCGTGAAAAATACGGTTGTCCGCCAGCAGCGCAAACGACCCCATGCCGTTGCCCTTGGCAAACTGCCCGAGCCGTTTGCCGGTGCGTCGATCAAAATAAAACGGCGTGCTGCGTCCGCCCGGCATGTAGATTCGCGAGTCCGACAGGAGCATGTAGCCCTGGAATGAGCCCTTGTTGAGATGGTGCTGTTTCCAGTGATGCCTCCCGGTTGCCCTGCCGGTGACGGCATCGACGGCGCTCATGTAGACGCCCTCGTGCGGGAAAAAACCGGAGGTGAAAAAGGCCGTGCCGCCGTCCACGGCGACCGAGCTGCGCACGCTCCACGGCGAAACCAGCCGGCCGTCGTTCGGGACGAGGACGTTTTTCTCGCTGGCAGCGGTGTGGCTCCAGATCAGCTTGCCGGTGGCGGCGTCGAGGCAGTAGGCCGTGCCGTCGTCCGAGCCGGCGTAGACGCGGGCGTTGTCAATCGTCGGCGCGAACCGCACCGGGCCGTCAGTGAAAAACACCCACTGCTCCGCTCCGCTGTAGGCATCGAGACAATGCACCGTGTGCTCGGCCGATGAGCCGTAAAACACGCGGTCGCCGACGGCGGTGACATGGTAGGCATGGTCGTAGGCCAGGCGGTGCACGAGCGGCTTGCGCGACTGCGGCGAGACGTAAAAATCGAACTTGGCCGGCTTGGCCCAGGCCGGGGAGGGTGGTTGCGCTGGGATCATCTGCCAGCGCTTGGCCAACGGCAGCTTGAGTGTCTCGGCGGTGATGGCACTGCGCTGGTTGTCGTGCCGGTAGGTCGGCCAGTCGGCAGCGCTTGGCCAAGCGCTCGACCAAGCGATGACAATCGCCAGTCCAAGCAGTCGTTTTGTTTTGCGCAGCGTCATCGTCTCGTGAACCCGATCGAGGTTTGGATGGGATAACGGCATCGGCAGCCGGAGCTGGCCGTGGGCGAGAGGATCATTCCGTTGCCGGAAATCAGCGAAAGCCAGCAGCTCGAGCGCGAGCCGACCATCAGCCGCCGCCGGTTGGTGGCGACGTCCCAAAAATACATTGAGCCCTTGTCATAGTCCCAGTTGATGTAGTGCACCGTGTCTTTCGAGGCGGACATGGTGCTGCATCCGCCGCGTTGCGGCAGTCCGCGATGGACGACGGAGCCATTGGACAATCGATAGCCGAACGGTTCGACAAGCACAGCATCGCCGATGATCAACGGGTGGTACATGTGCCCGCCGTGATGGTCGCGGTTCCACGAGTGGTTTTTCGACCAAACCTTTCTTCCGTCACGGGTGGAGTAGGCGTCCACGTAATACCTCGTGGTGGTGTAGCTGAGGATTAAACGATCCCCGGCCTGCGTGAGGAAAAACACCACAGGGTAAAGCGAATTGTTGACCGTGATCGACTTACTCCAGACCTTGGCTCCGTTTTTCTGGTTGAGCGCGACGAGGCGCAGGCTCGACCAAAGGCTGCTGGAGGCGATTCGGCTGGTCGGTTCGTTTTGGATTTTCGACGAGTTGGACTCGACGAAGTAGACGCGCTCGCCGCCGATGGCGATGCTGGAGTTGATAATTTTTCCGCCACGGTACTCCCATTTTTTTCCGCCGGTCCGCTTGTCGATGGCGAACAGGTTGTCGCTGCAAATCTTGGCCGTGTCCTGTGTGCCGGTGGAGTCGTACCAATATGGAGTGCCCTTGAACTTCGTGTATTCCGAGCCGGGCTTGATGCTGCTGCCGAAAAGCAGGTCTCCGTCGTTGGCGATGTAGCCCCAGTTGGCCGCGCCCCCGGCGATCACCGGGAAGCTCCGGAGCAGTCCGCCGGTACGGCCGTCGAACCGGTAGGCGCGATCGCGCATTGCGACGAACAGCGACGAGTCGTCCGCGCACATGTTGCTGCCGTCGCGCGGCGTGTTTACGCGGCGCAGTTCGCTCGGGAACTCGTAGTTCCAAAGGATCGTCCCGTTGAAGGCGTCCTGCCCCCAGATACGATTGTCGCCCTGCACGTAGAGAAAGCCGTTGCTGGTGAGCGGCGGCGGGTTGCGGCCCTGCCGGTCGATCATGCCGCGCGCGCCCGGTTTGCCGAACCACTGCAAGGCCATCCGGCGGCCGTTGACGATCTCGTCGCCGCTGTTGGAGGTCTGCGCGGCGGTGCCGTAGGTATGCGTCCATTCACCCGCGCCATCGAGCGACTTGCGCCTGGCCAGGAGCAGGTCGCCGCTTGGCTCCGTAGCGGTGGCGGCTGCGAGGGGCGACCCGGCAATGAGCTTGGCCAAGCGGCCCTGCGGCAGGCCGCCCAGCGCGAGTACGCCGCCGCTTGGCCGGAGGACGCGTAGCAGTTCCGCGCGGTCGCCGGGCAGCGTGCCCTCGTGCAGTAGTTCGCTCGACACGGCGAGGTTGAACAGGTGGTCGGTGTGCCCGAGCTTGGCCAAGGGGCGGTGATGGATCGTCACCCGAGTGCCGTAAATGCCGGCCCGCCGCAGCGCCGCCCGGGCGCGTGCTGCCTCGCCCGCGTCGTCGGTCACGCCGATCACGGTCAACTCGGTGCGCTTGGCCAAGGCGAACGCCAGCCGTCCTTCACCGCAACCGTAGTCTATCGCATAGCCCTTGTGGATGCCGGTGGCCGCGAGAATCGCCTCGGCGGCGGCGCGGCTTTTGCGCATTCGTTCATCCTCGGCAAACGGCGACGCGATGGTGCTGATGTCCCGCCGTGCGTAGTTGAAATCGGATTCGCCAGTCGCGGGGGCGAGCCATTGGACTGCCCCCTCGCGCTCGACACCGACCGAGTAGTGGTACGTGGCACCGGGCGTGACCCCGTCGATCGTGGCTTCATGTTTTTGAGTCTTGTTGCCCAGGTTAATGCGGTTGCCCAGCGTGGGCGAGGTGCCGTAGGCGAGGCGGGTGGGCATCGGCTGGGCCGTTTCCCAGCGAACGACCGCCCGATCCCTCGCGGTAAACGTCAGATAGGGGCCGGCGCTCAGGTCGCGGTTGCTGGCCACGGTCGGCGGCTTGGGTCGGGTGGCGTGGCTGTTTTTTGTGCTGTTGTAGCGATTGCGAACCTGCTGGCCGGTGAGGGCACGATTGTAGATTCGCACCCCGGAGATGAAGCCTTCGAGCGGAAAAAACTCGTTGTCGTCGAGGTAGCTGCCGATGACGAACGTGGCCGGCGAGTAGTCGATGGTTCCCCGGCGCTGACTGCTGCTGCCGCGCTCGACGCCGTTGACGTAGAGTCGCATCCGCGAACCGTCGAAGGTGCCGACGACGTGATACCATCGGCCGGTCTCGTATGGGACGGAGGCGTTCAGGTAGGTGAGGTCGCCACTGGTGGAAAGGGCGAAGTTGAATTTGTCGTTGTTGTAGCCAAGCACCCAGCCTTTCTCGAAACTGCCGTTGTCCTGCAGGCAGCCAACGATGCCGCCCCATTCGGCGGGGGAGTTCACAGCCACCCACGCCTCGGCGGTGAGCTTGTTTTTCGGCAGCGACTTGGGCTCCTCCTTGCCGGCCAACTCGATGTAGGTGTCCGTTCCGTCGAAGTAGAGCGCGGGGGGCTTTTGAATGGTCGCCATCCGCCCGTGCAAAAGACCGTCCTCATCGCCGGCGAGATCCTTCACCGTGGTGACATCGATATTCGCCGGCGACAGCACCCACTCATTCACCGGACTCTGCGCATGCGCGGAAACGAAGCTGAACAGCAGTGAAGCCCAAAGAAGGCAATGCTTGGCCAAGCGGCTTGGGGCAGTCGCGGGAGCGTCTTGGAGTGCGGTGCTCCGCACCGCTTTGGAACGGGCCCGAAAGCGGCAGAGACTGCCGCACTCCAAGACGCTGTCGCGGTGTTCGCGGCCAGCTCCCACAAAAAGTGAACGACCGCCAAATGACTTTCGCAAAACGAAAGTGACAGACCGGCTGTTTGGGCGATTCATCTCCATTAGGGGTTCACGGGGTTGAGGCGGTTGACGATGACGCCGCGGTAAAAGTAGTTGCGCCCGTCCGGGGTCTCGAGGAACGACTGTACGCTGCCGTCGCCCGGCACGTTTTCAAAACCCGGCACGGTCTGCCACTGCCCCTGACCAAGCGCGGCCCGGCGTTGCAGCGTGTACTCAAGGCCGGTGATCGTCGGGATCGACAGCTTGGTTTGGCCGCTGGTTGTCGAGTTGATCTTTACGGCGAAGATTGAGCCGGGATCGGCCGGATGGGTGCCTGCGGCGATCTCTTGAGCGTCGCTTGCCCCGTCCCGGTCGCTGTCGGCCAGCAGCGGGTAGGAGCCGTAAAACTTGGCCTCGTCGAGGTCGTTCAGGCTGTCCCCGTCACTGTCGCGGTCGAGCCCCCAGGTCGACAGGCTGAAGTCATCCAGATAACTGTTCGCCCCGGCCAAGCGCTTGGCCCCGTGAAACTGGGTGACCGAGTTGTCCTTGAATCCAAGCTTGGCCAGGGCCGGCTTGCCATCCACCCAGACGTCAAAGCGCTTGGCCTCGTAGTCGGTGCGAATGGTCAGCCGCGTGAAGCGGTCGCCCGGAAGTTCGGCGGCCGTGACGAATTTGCCGCTGCCGTTGCCATCGCCATCGAGCGCGAGGAGTTTACCGTCGTGAAACAGCAGCACGCTACTGGCCTTGCCGTCCGGGATTTTGCGCGCCTGGCTGATGCCGGGATCCTGAATGAAGGCATCGGCCCAGAGAATTTTCGCCGGGTTTTTCAGCGTCATCTCGATGACGCAATCGCCGGTGCGCACTGCCTGTCCGCCGTGCGCGACGCGGGTTGTCTGCACCTCGGCCCGGCCCTTGGCCACGCGCCACGGCCCCGTTTTTGTGGTGATGGCACCGGGCAGGAAAGCCACCGGTTCGGTCGGCTCGAAGCCGGTTGAGTAAATGATCCCGGTTTTTTGCGGACGAATCATCCGCGGCTCTGAGGTGACTTCACCCTGCGGGGTCGACTGCACGAAAACGAACTCGTGATCGACGAACACCGCCAGCGAATCGAGTTGGGCCGAGACCTCGCCGGTTGCATCCGGTGTGAGTGCCACCGACTGCCATCCGGTGTCGCTGTTGGCTTCGCGCCAACGTAGTTCGACCGGGCCTCCGGTTGTGTCAGCCAGCGATGCCCGGATGACGGCATAGTCTTCACCGAGTTCGATCATTGGTTTGTCGGCGAGCACCGGCGGGGTTTGTTCGCGCAACATGAGGGCTTTCAACTGGCTGCCGTTGGGCGGTTGAAGGATCACGCGGAGATCGCCGTCGGCACCGCATCGGATGGACGCAAACCGGCAGACATCGCCCTGCGCCGCATTGTCGTTCCCGGCAGTCTCGATGGTTGTCGTGCGGTTAAACTGGCCACCAATCGTTACCTTGTCGGGCGCGATGGCACTGCGATTTTCGAACGACGACACATCCCACAACGTGAACGAAACCGGCTTGGCTTTGCCACCGGTTGCATCGCTTGCGAACAACACCAATTCGTAGCGCTTGGCCGGGTCGAGGCCGGACAGGTCGATAAAATGCACCTTGCCTGCGGTAAGCCGTGTGCCGCCTTCACAGTTGACCTTGTCGCCGAAGACAGTTCCAGCCTCGGTTTCGGCGGGAGCCTCGGCGCCGATCTCCGCTTGGCCAAGCGGCGAGCCGGTCACGGTTAATTTCAAATTGATGCCGGTGGCCTGACCGCTGGTGAAGTTGATCAGGGTGCCTGTTTTTATGACGCTGCCGTTGCCGGCTTTCAGTTCAGCCAAAGTCGCGCCGATGCGGGTGATGGAATTGTTCCGCAGGGTGGGCGCACCAAAATCGTTGTAGGCCGTCACACCCGCCAAAGCCGCTTGGCCAAGCGCGAGTATGCCTAGTATGACCCAAGTGCAGGCGCGAAGTCTGATTGACCCTCTTCCAGCGTGCTTGGACGACCAAGGACGGCTGGGGACAGCCGTCCCTACCTTCGGCTTGGCCAAGCGGCTTGGAGAAACGCTCCTGCGATTCCGATGGCTTTCGGCGACTTGAAACTTGAAACTGAAAACTTGAAACTCCATTACCTACTCGCCGACGTAGATGTTTTTCACCTCGGTGCAGGCTTCCATCGCGGACATGCCGAGATCGCGCCCAAGGCCGCTGCGCTTGAACCCGCCGAAGGGAGCCTCGGTGTGCACGCTGGAGTGGCTGTTGATGCTGATGACACCGCTCTCGACCCGGCGCGCCACGCGCAGCGCGCGGCTGAGATCGTTCGACCAAACAGAACCACTCAGGCCAAAGTTGGTGTCGTTGACTTCGCGTAGCATTTCGGTCTCGTCGGTGAAAGGACGGAGGCAGACGACCGGTCCGAAAATCTCCTCGCGCCAGGCTCGATCCTCGGTCTCGACGCCGGTGACCACGGCGGGGTTCAGGTAAAATCCGCTGCCGTTTGGCCGGTCGCCGCCGGTGCGAATCTCACGTCCCGAATCCCGCGCTCCGGCGATATATGACTCGGAAAGCTCGCGTTGCGCCGCGCTGACCATCGGGCCGACCTGCGTGGCTTCGTCCGTCGGGTCACCAATCTTGAGCGACTCCGTGGCGGCGACGAATTGATCGACAAAACCGTCGAAGATGGATTGTTCGATGAACATGCGGCTGCGGGCGCAGCAGTCTTGTCCGGTGTTGGCGAAGACGCTCATCGGCGACTCGGCTGCGGCGCGCTGCCAGTCGGCGTCGGCGAAGACGATGTTCGGCGACTTGCCGCCCAGTTCGAGGGACACCCGCTTGATGTCGTCGGCGGCCAATTTCATGATCGTCGCGCCGACTTCGGTCGAACCGGTAAAGCCGATTTTGCGAACGAGCGGGTGGGTGGCCAGTGCGTTGCCGGCTTCTGATCCGCTACCCGGCACCACCTGCAGCACGCCGTCCGGCAGGCCGGCTTCCTGCGCCAGTTGACCCAGCATCAGCGCGGTCAACGGTGTGAGCGATGCCGGCTTGAGGACGACCGAGTTGCCGGCGGCCAGTGCCGGGGCAACCTTCCAGCAGGCGATGAGGAACGGAAAATTCCACGGCGTGATCGCGGCGATGACGCCCATCGGCTGCCGCAGCGTGAAGTCGAAACCACCTCGCGCCACGGGAATCGTCTGGCCGCAAAGGTGACCGATGGCCCCGGCGTAATAGTCGAACACTTTTGCCCCGGCGTCGGCCTCCCATCGGGCATCGCCGATCGGTTTGCCGACGTTACGGGTTTCGAGTTTGGCGAGGGTTTCGACGTTTTCGTGTA
>JAPPPH010000356.1 GCA_028817635.1 Verrucomicrobiales bacterium
ACTAGATTCTTAAGAATTTGCCGAGTTCAGAGCGGCGGTACTTAATGCGCTCGTAATCTAATGGCCCCCCCAAGGGTTTATAGATAAGCCCATTAATAAAATCATATATACCCTTCACCTGATCCCACGGGAGGATCATGACATCGAGTGCTGTTCCGCCTTCGTTGTCTCTTGCGTTTCTATCTGCACCTTTGTCTATTAGAGCTTGAGTTATTTCAGGATAACACAAAAAAGAAGCAATATGTAGGGGGGAAGATCCGTTTTTATTTCTATAGCCAATATCAGCCCCGGCATCTATTAATGCAATGGCTACATCCTTGTGCCCAAATGCTGCTGCCACACCTAGGCAGGAATCTTTGGATCCTTGTTCATTCGGATCTAATTGATTTAAATCTGTACCTGCTGCGATATGTTGTTTTACAGCATCGAGATCTCCTGTAGCTGAGGCGTCGAAAAGTGAGATTGCCGGAGGCTTTGGAGGGATAGAGGTCTTTTCTTCTTTATTTGAAGATTGTGAGTTTGAGCCTCCACATCCAGCGGTGAGTACAACTGAAGCAACGGCTATAAGTTTGTTTAGGTTTATTGTAGTCATGAGAAAAGCGGGTAGATGGGGCGGCCATCGCGGACGAGATTAATTGGCCGCCCGACGTTGGTTTGAAATTCGTGCTGCGGATTGATGCCGATGTTTTGGAAAAAGGACGCGGCAAGGTCATCCGGTGAGTAGCTTTTTCCGACCGGCTCACTGGCTCGGTCATCCGTGGCGCCGATTACCTGGCCGCCCTGCACGCCGCCGCCGGCCATGAGCGCGAACATTGCTCGTGCCCAGTGGTCGCGACCGCCTTGGCCGTTGATCTTCGGTGTGCGACCAAACTCGCCGGCGACCATCAGTGCGGTCTCTCCGAACAGGCCGCGTTCCTTGAGTCGATCGATCAGCGCGGCAAGCCCCTGATCGAACGGGGGCAGCAGTGCGCGCAGCCGTGAGAAGTTATCCAGATGAGTGTCGAAATCGAACTCAGCCGGGCGCAAGCGGACGGTGACAAAATGAACACCCGCCTCGATGAGGCGGGCTGCAAGCAACAGGCTTTGGCCAAACTCGTGTTTGCCAAAGCGGTCCGCCTCTGCGGTTTTTTCTAGCGTCAGGTCGAAGGCCTTGCGGGTGGTAGGCGAGCTGATGATGTCGTGCGCCTGTTCGCCAAAGCGGTCCAGCCCTCGAACGGATTCATCGAGATCTTCAAAACCGCGAAATGCCGTGTCGAGATCGTCGAGGAGTTTTTTTTGTGAATTGTACTTTTCGACCGTTAACCCATCCTCAAGGGAAATGCCACGGACGCTGTAAGGGATGCCGTAAGTCGGCTTGTTCGCCGTGAGGGCGCTAAACTCGTTGCCAAGATAACCCGGGCCGACGAACGATTCATCAATCGACACGTAGGACGGCAGGTCAAATTTTGACGGGTGAACCTTGCTCACGACAGCGCCATACTCGGGGTAGCTCAGGGTTTGGGAGGGGCGATTGCCGGTGAGGAGATATTTTTTGCCGATGCCGTGGTCGGCCAGAGTGTGGGAGAGACCGCGAATGATGGCATAGTCCTTCATGCGCTTGGCCAAGCCGGGGAGGTGCTCGCAAATATGAATACCGGGAACGGAGGTTGAGATCGGCTTGAACTCGCCGCGGTATTCAGAGGGCGCATCCGGTTTCAGGTCAAAAGTGTCCTGATGAGACGGGCCGCCTTCAAGAAAAACAAAAATTCCGGAGCGCTTGGCCAAGCGCTCACCACCGGTGGCCCGGGCACGGAGGTAGTGCGAAAGAGACAATCCTCCCAAGGCTCCCACCTTGAGCATTCCGCGCCGGTTAATTTGTTGATGATCCATCCGCAGTCTGAACTATTTTTTGCGGCCAAGCTTCCGCTCTGCAACATTGAGGGTAACCTCCTGATACTGTTTGTATCCAGCAAAAGCCTCCCGAAAATTTTCGCCGGTAAACTTCATGCGCGGCCACTTGTCTTTTGGGAGGGCCTTGTCTTCGACGAGAAAATGGCCCTCGAACACTCCGTTGCTGTTTGGCTTCCCTCCCAGGTAGTAGGCGGTGACTTCCACGATGCGGTTCGAGTTCTGCTTAGGGGCTTTTTTGCCCGCGCCTTTTTCCTTTAGCGAGCGCTTGGTTGTTGAAGCAATCTTTGGAAGTGGCTCGACTTCGTATCCCTTTGCGATGCGGTAAAGGTGGGTGTCTGACCGGATGAGCATGGTATCCCCGACGATGGCCGGCATGGAGACGAACACGGTGTCGGACTCGGTCTTGGCGAGGATTTTAAATTCGGAAGAAGCCTCGATGACGGAAAAAACACCGTCCCGACTAAACAAGTAGATTTTACCACCGGCATACACGGGAGAGACCCAGTGATTTTGAAGACCGCCCAGTCTTTCACTGTAAATCTGCTTGCCGGTTATTGCATTATAGCAACTGACCATCCCTCCACTGTCGCTGATCAGGAACAACTTGTCTCCAACGACGAGCGGCGCGGGAATATTGGAAACGCCTCGGCGTGTCTTCCACCGGATGTGTGAATCGGTGACATCGCCCGAGCCGGATGGGTCGATGGCGAAGAGATTTTTTGAGATGCCGGAGTTGGTGAAGACCAAGCCATGCCTATAAAT
>JAPPPH010000492.1 GCA_028817635.1 Verrucomicrobiales bacterium
CATCCGTTACTCGAAAGTCACGGCCGGCGTACTTGTAGGTCAACTTTTCGTGGTTGAGCCCCAAGAGGTGAAGGATCGTAGCGTGTAGGTCGTGGAAATGCATGCGATTCTCCACTGCAGCCACGCCGTGTTCGTCGGTAGCGCCGTGAACGATTCCGCCTTTGACCCCTCCGCCGGCCATCCAAAAACTGAACCCGGTCGAGTTGTGATCCCGGCCGTCGTCCTGTCGGATATGCGGGGTGCGCCCGAATTCACCGCCCCAGATGACGAGTGTCTCGTCGAGCAGTCCGCGTTCCTTCAAATCCTTCAGTAGCGCAGCAAGCGGTTGGTCGGTGGCGGCGCAGTTTCGAGTGAGGGCTGCGTTGAGATTTCGATGCTGATCCCAGTTGCCATGCGTGATCTCGATAAAACGAACCCCGGCTTCAGCAAACCGCCGCGCCATCAGGCATTGGCGGCCGAAGTTCTCGGTCGCGCGATTGTTGATGCCGTACTGTTTCAGCGTTGCCTTACTTTCGTTACTCGCATCCATCAACTCGGGGACGGCTGACTGCATGCGAAAAGCCAGTTCGTACGATTCGATGACTCCCTCAATCTGCGAGCTTTGTTTTTTGCGATCAAGCAGGTCGCGGTTCAGCGACTGGACAAAGTCAAGTTGGCGGCGTTGAAGCTTTCCGGACATGTTTTGGTTGCCAAGATTTCGGAGGGAGGCTGCTTTTATGTTTTGGTTGAAGTTTCCAACCTTCGTGCCCTGATAAAAGGCGGGGAGAAATGCGCTGCCGTAGTTTTGTGCGCCACCGACATTATCGGGAGGGCAAAGTGAAATGTACCCGGGCAGGTTTTGGTTTTCCGAACCCAAGCCGTATAGCACCCACGAACCCATGGACGGCCGCACGAATTGAAAGCTACCGGTGTGCAGTTGCAGGAAACTCTGGGGATGTGCCGGTACAGAGGAGTACATGCCGTTGAGCAGGCACAGGTCATCAGCGTGCTGTGCAAGGTTGGGGAACAACTCGGATATCTGAAGTCCGCTCTGGCCGTGATGCTTGAACTTCCACGGGGAAGGCATCAGCTCGCGGTTGCGAAATTTGGGCAACTCCTTGCCTTCGTCCCTGACCAAGGCTGGTTTGTGGTCGAAGGTATCCACGTGCGACGGGCCGCCGCGCATGCAGCAGAAAATGACGCGCTTGGCTTTCGGGACAAAGTGGGGGCGGCGAGGAGCCAGCGGCGCGTTCACCGCAGCTTGGCTGGTTAGGCCGGCAAATGCCATGTAACCGAAGCCGGCCGAGAGTCCTTTGAGCGCATCACGCCGGGACAGCAGCATCTGGCGGTTGTTGCACATGTTGTTGATTCTTTTGTTCATTCTCAATGTGCCGCTTGGCCAAGCGGCGTTCGTTTGCTAGTGGATGTACCGAAATTCTGCACTGGCAATTAATGCCTGACAAAAGACCGCCCATTGCCCGGGGGTGTCTTTTTCTTCCGAGACTTCACTCAAAAAATTCTGTGCCTTTGACACTTCGTCATCCGTGGCGGCCCTCGCGAATGCCAGCTCGTAGGCTAGGCGGATGCCCTCGGCGGGTTGCTCAGTGCGGTTCATGATGCGTCGAGCCATGGCGACCGCCTGGTTTGAGACGAACGGGCTGTTCATCAGGTACAACGCCTGAGTCGGCACGGTGGTTTCGTTGCGTTTGCCCACAATCAGGCTTGGTTCGGCGGCGTCGAAAATGCGCATCATTTCAGGGAGGGAATTTCGCATGATGGGCAGGTAGACACTTCGCTGGTTGGTGTTTCGTTGTCCTTGGCTTAATTGGCGCATGGCGCGGGCGGCGATCACATCACCAATTTTAGTGATCTCGGATCCAACCGCCGGTTGTGGGTTCAGGCGACCGCTGGTGGCGAGCATGGCATCGCGCAGCGACTCCGCGCTAAGACGCTTGTGGTTCATTCTCCAAAGCAACCGGTTGTTTGGATCGCCCTTGAGATTGTCCTCCACCATCTCGCTGGAAAGTTGATACGTGCGGCTCAACACGATCTCGCGAATCAGTGATTTCACCGACCAGTTGTTCTCGACGAATTTCATTGCGAGGTGATCCAGTAATTCCGGATGGGAGGGGTGTTCGCCGGTGGCTCCGAAATTATCGACTGTCCGGACGATGCCGGCACCGAAAAGGTGATGCCAAACGCGGTTGACCATGACGCGTGCCGTCAGTGGATTATCCGGCTGGGTCAGCCACGAGGCGAGTTGCATGCGTCCGCTCGCCCGGGAGCCAATGGGATAGGCCTTCACGTGGTCGAGTACCTGCAGGAATCCGCGTTTCACGACCGGCCCCTGGTTGCGAATCTCCCCGCGAATCAGCACCCGGGCATCTGCCACTCGGCCGTCCTTGACGCCCATGGCGAAGTTGGCTGCAGGGGCCTGTTCTTCGAGGGTTTTGATATTCGCTCGCGCATCCCGGATGTCGCGGTTGAGGCGGCGCATCCGGGCTTTTTGGTTGTCGTTCGTCTTCTTTTTCAGTGCCCGCAACTCTCTGTTTTCCTCCTGCATGAGCAGAAGTTTTGCGTTTTCCTGCTCCAGCTTGAATTCATGGTCTCGAATTTTTTGCGCGCGGTTTTGGTCGCTGCCGACGATCGTCAACAGCCTTGAGG
>JAPPPH010000393.1:0-1320 GCA_028817635.1 Verrucomicrobiales bacterium
GTCCCATAGTACGACCACTGAGAAACCGACCGAACACAATAAAATCGTTCCCTTATTTAAGGAGGCACAACTTCCTGACGCATTTGCCCATAGAGAGAACTCATTTAACGACTACGATGCTCGCCCACTTTTGGCCTCCCGTGAATCCACGCTGGGGCCGGGGTTAAGTGCCGTCGACCTAGATGGCGATTTCATCGATGAAATTCTAATGGGAACTGGCAAAGGCAGCATACCAAAAGGAATCATGCGTTCGCCCAACAAACCGGATACATTCGAATTAATCCACTGGGGCGGCAGCAGCAAGGCCATCAGGGATATTCTCTCGTTAGGGGTCGCCCCAAAGTTGAAAGGAAAAAGAATGTTGCTCGCAACTCAATCAAATCTTGAGGACGGGTTGACGATCGGAAGTTCAGTGAGCCAAATTCAAGATTCAGCTTGGGCAAAAATCGACGAGGCAGGTGTCTTCGGGGCTGGCCCTGTGGCTTTGGCCGATGTGGATTCAGATGGTGATGTGGACCTGTTCGTTGGCGGCATGGCGAATCATTCCGATTCGTATTTAAACATTTCATCTTATCTGTTTCTAAACTCCGGGGATGACTTCGAGTTGACCGACACGGGAAGAGCACTCAATCATATCGGCTCTGTTACCGGCGCTGTTTTTACAGACGTCGATAACGATCGCGATCCGGATCTACTCTTGGCAAGGCGCTGGAACTCACCCCTTCTGCTTATTAATGACCAAGGCAACTTCACCGACCGAACAGAGGAGTGGGGTCTGTCTGAACTGAAAGGCTTGTGGCATGGTGTGAGCACGGGGGATTTTAACAACGATGGACGGATGGATTTCATCATGACCAATTTGGGCAAGAACAACAAATACACCCGATATTTGGATCAAGAAATCTGGCTGCATTTGGGTGATTTCAACGGGGATGGCATCTCAGAGGGAGTTGAATCAATCGTTGATCCGTTTTTACAAAAGCGCGTCCCGATGCGGGATCTCGACACCTTATCCAAGGTGATGCCATGGGTTCATGATATGTTCCCCTCCTATCACGCGTTTGGCCAAGCGCCCATTGAAACACTGCTGGGGCCGGTGGAAACACCGCCAGTAATCCTGAAATTGAACACGCTCGACACGAGTATCTTTCTCAATCTGGGTAACGGGTTCGCCCGAAAAAACCTCCCTTCTGAATGCCAGTTCACCCCGGCAATGGGTTGCTCCGTTTCCGATTTTGATGGTGACGGGAACGAGGATATTTATCTCGCACAAAACTTTTTTGATGTAGAACGGGAGACCTCACGGCGCGATGCAGGACT
>JAPPPH010000393.1:1330-2642 GCA_028817635.1 Verrucomicrobiales bacterium
CTACCGCGTTTCCTGTCCGGCGCGGCGGCGCTTGGCCAAGCGCGAGCCTGCGTCGTCTCGGATTTTAACGGAGACGGAAGAGTCGATATCGCGACAACGCAGAATAATGATCGAACACTGGTTTACTTAAACCAAGGTGGACAATTCGGTCTCCGCGTATTTCTCGTAGGCACGCAAAAGAACCCCACCGCTGTTGGGGCAACCCTCACACTGATTAGTGAAGGCAATTCAGGGCCGAAGCGAGAGATTCGGCTTGGCTCAGGCTATCTTTCACAAGATGGGCTAGGACAGGTTTTCACAACTGCCGACAAAGAAAGTGTTCTCCGGGTCCAATGGCCAAGCGGGGACTCTGCGGAATACAAACTTCCTGACACGGCGAAAACGATAACCATATCAGAGAAGGGTGGGATTCATGTCGTGCAATAGATTTCACCTTGTATTCGTTTTTGCAGCGATAATTTGCAACGCCTTGATGCCAAACCAAGCGAAGTCGAATCAACAACAAGCCGAGGCTGTCCAGTGGCAGGAAATCCCTAACCCCGAAATCCTCCCTCCCGGCTTTACTCGACTCCCATCGAAGGACACCGGAGTTCAGTTCATCAACTCCTTAGACCAAACGAAATCGTTGATGAACCAAGTTTTTCTGAATGGATCAGGCGTGGCCTTGGGCGATGTGAATGGCGATGGCCTTTGTGACATCTACCTTTGTGGCTTGGACACCCCGAATCACCTGTACCTAAATCAGGGTGAGTGGAAGTTTCGGGAAGTTGCGAAGAAGTACGGAGTCGATTGTGCCGGGACAGATTCCACTGGGGCCGCGTTGGCAGATCTCGACGGGGACGAGGATCTCGACCTCATTGTCAATGCCGTCAACCATAAAACCCGGCTCTTTGAGAACGACGGCACCGGATTCACCGAAGTAACCAGTCGATCATCATCTTCGAATACACCGGGTGGCACTTCAGTCGCATTGGCGGATGTCAACGGGGATGGATTACTCGATTACTATGTGGCCCATTACCGAGATTCAACTTTGATGGATATGCCAAACACTCATTTCAAATTTCGCTCCGCTGGCGGGCGCAGACAGATTTCGAGTGTCAACGGAGTGCCGGTCGAAGGCACGCGTTATGAGAACCGATTTAGGGTGAATTCCAAAGGGGGCATAGAGGAAAATGGCCTGCCCGATTTTCTTTACTTAAATCAGGGGCAGTTTCGCTTTACGGAAGTGCCGATTTCAGGTGAACGATTTCGTGATCGACAAGGCAAACCATTGACCAAGCCACTCTATGAATGGGGGCTAGCCGTCATG
>JAPPPH010000260.1 GCA_028817635.1 Verrucomicrobiales bacterium
TTCGCCATTGCCCCAAGCTTGGCCAAGCGTGTTCCGAACATCCGCTTTCTGTTGGTGGGCGATGGCGTGTGGCGGGAGAAATATGAAAGCTTGGCCAAGCGCATTGGGTGTGAAGAGAATTTTGTATTCACGGGTCTGGTTCCCCCTGAACAGATTCCCGAACTCGTCGGAATGATGGATGGCTTGATCCATCTTTCGCGTCGAGAAGGTCTCCCGCGTGCCCTGCCTCAGGCGATGGCTGCAGCAAAACCGGTGGTGGCATTTGACTGCGATGGTGCCAGTGAAGTCTGTATAGACAGACTAACCGGGATGCTAATCCCCCCGGATGACTTGGCCAAGTTGGAGGAAAGCCTCATCCGCTTGGCCAAAGATGTCTCGTTGCGAAAAACGCTTGGCCAAGCGGGCCAAGCGTTCGTGAAAGAAAAGTTCACCGTCGAGCGTTTGGTCGAAGAACAGTACCAGCTCTACCGGCGCCTGCTCTCCAACGATTAGGCGAGAATGGAATTAACGTGACGGCTTTCGCGCTTGGCCGGGCCAAGTCGGTGCTTGGCCCCCATCGCGCTCACCATTGTGTTATAAACGTCCAGTCCCTCTGCCCCAACATCCATGATTTCGCCGGTCTTGAAACGACCATTTGCACCGGTGATCGCATGAAAAACGCCGGAGAGTTCCCGTTTGGAATCGTTGTGACGCCCGTCACCAGATTCAGTGGAAATCGTGATCATTGAGTTTTCCAGAATCGACCGACCGTTCGCCTCTTTTTCGGAATCAAGTCGATTCAGGAAATAGGCGACCTCACGCATCTTCATGTGGGCATGAGCGCGGAGTTGTTCGTTCTTTTTCTTCTCGCTGAATTTATGCCACCACTCGTGACTGCAACCCTGATCACCGGAGGCGTTCAACTGCTTGGGATCATTGAATTCAAACATTTTTCGGCCACCGTACTCGTAGTCGCCAACCAAGCGGATACGCTCACCCGCCGCGAGAAATGTGATGGAGCCAAACCGTACTCGATCCATCTGAACAGACAGGGCGTACAGATCAGCCATCAGGTGCCACTCCGAGGTCAACTCCTCCAGTGTAATGTCAATGCCTTGACCGCCCGGGTCGGCCTGTCCTCCGTGCAGCAGCTTGGAACGGGGCGGCAGCTTCGGCCCTTCGCCTTTGCGATGCTTCATCTCAAAAGCACGTAGTTCGTACTCCCGAATACGCTCGAGATGCTCGGCCACCCGGTTCTTGGAAGCGCTACCCAACGGGGAATTCGCGCCGGTATAGTATTTGTACTGATCCACCACTGAATCGAGCACACTGCGTTTCAGTCGCTGCTTGCGGGCATCGCCATTTGTGCCGGCGTTGACGACACCGAACACCCGGTCAAACAAATCACGTGGTTTTTCCTGCATCGTCCCTGCCACCGTTCCGTCCAGATTGTAGCTGTGCAGATAACGCCCCACACGGCTTCGGCGGAAGTACGTTCCCCCGATCAACGTCGGCACCATCCCTGGCGGAAGCCCATCCGGATGATGAGCCTGCCGAACCACCTGATCAATCGAAGGCCCTCCGGCCTTGGCCTCGCCGCCAGCCGGCATCGCGGTGAATGAACCGGTCGCACCATCGAAGTGGGCATTTATACCGCTGACATCACAACGCACCTGATCCACATCTCGCATGATGAGCAACTTATCGCGAAGTGGCTTGAGTGGCTCAAGTACTCCCTCGTAACCCTCCTTTTGAAGTGGAGCCGGAATACCCAGCCCGAAAAACACATTAAACGCCCGTACTGGTAGATCCTTGGCCACATTACCTGCCGCGGAATACACCATCTCCTCCAGCAACGGCAATCCAACTGCGACCCCGCCCAATCCCTTGAGCATCGTTCGTCGATTCATAGGTTTACTCTTCATTGTCAGATTCTGTTTTGGTTTTTTGAACTAAATCGCTTTGAACAATTGCACGAATCACACTGGCGTACGTTCCGCCACCCTTCTGCGCCGCCTGATGTATCCTGTCAAGGGCGAGTGCGTCCGGTTGGCCAAGCGGGCGGCCAAGCGCAAACTGGGCGACCTTCCATGTCAAGCATTGGCCCACCCGGTCGCTACCCGAGAGCAAATTCATCAACTCTGCCGAAGTCTTGTATGGCACCGGCTTGGCCGTCCCCGGAAAGAGAATCTCTCCATCCTCCCGTAGTTCATTGCCGTGTTCGTCCTTATTGTGAAACGCACCAACACCGTCGAACATCTCCAAGCCGTAAGCCAATGGTTCGAACTTGCCGTGACAGCCCCCGCAGGACTTGTTCGCCACCCGATCCTCTGCGATTGATCGCTGCGTCAGGCCCGGCTTGGTTGCCACCGGCGTGGTATCGACACACGGTGGAGGATCCTTCACCCCGCTCCGCAATAGGTCGTGCAACACGAATAACCCTCTGGTCACCATCGAAGCCTCGTCCCCCCCGATGGTCAACACGCTCCCCTGCGTCAGCAATCCACCCCGCTCCGACACACCTGACAAATCGTATCTGGCCAAGCCATCGCCTTTCACCGGACCGAGACCGTAGTGCTTGGCCAAGCGCGGGGTTGCAAAAGTGACATTAGCATTCAACAACTCCGCCAAGGGACGGTTTTGTTTCAAGCTCACAT
>JAPPPH010000070.1 GCA_028817635.1 Verrucomicrobiales bacterium
ATTCGTCCTCCGCTTCAGATGTCTATCAGACCCCCCCTTCCTCCCCTCCTCCCGCCCATGCCACCGCCGCCCATGCCGGCGTCTGCACTGACGTAAGTGACACCAACGGATTGCAGACCCTGAATGAAGGTATCCGGGTCCACACGGTAGGTGCGGTTTTCAAGGCGCGGCCCCTCGACCGGCTGATGGAAAAACATGATGCCGTAATCCTTCACGGAATAACCGATCGGAATGTTGGACAGCTCCTTCATGATTTCCAGCACTTGGAAAAGGGAAACATGTCGCAACGGCGGATCAATCGTGATCTGCACTTCCAACCCAATATCCACGGACTCTTCCTCCTGGGTTGGGAATCCGCCCCCTGGGAACGGGTCGTTGGGATCCTCACCAAACCCGGATTGCCCCCCAAAAGAAGGCTGTGCCAGCACACCCGTGTTGGAGTCGATCAGGAAGTTTACAGCCTCATCCAACTCCACAACGGCTCCATGCAATTCGTTCACCAGCTCGCGCAGGGAAATCCCCTCCGCTGTACCGGTGATCGGGAAGCGATCAAATTTAAGGTTGTGCAGCAATCGATGGATCCGAATTCGTCCCGGCCCGGTGTAAATCTCATCCGGATAGGAGTTGGTTGGGGAAATGTTGGCCAATGGATTTGGCACGGTCAGATCGAGATGAGCCGTCGGCGCCACCCAATCCTTGGTCACATCCTTGATGGCATCTCGCGAGGTTACGTCACGCGCGGTGACCTGCAGTTTGTTTTTCGCCTCCTGCACCAGCACGAGGTAGTAGCTCGCACCGCGGTTTGCCGGGTCAATCTTCAGGGCCTGACGCAACTTGGATTCCGCCTGATCGTAGCGGGCCATTTCATAGAACAACTTACCGTCCTGCACCAGCGTCGCGGCCTGCAGTTTCTCGTCAGCCACACCCTTGACGGCGTCGATGGTTTCCTCGGTGGGCATCCGGCCGCGCAGCTTGGCCAAGCCGGAGTCGATCTCGGCGAGCTTTTCCCGTGCAGTGATGTTGTTCGGCGCGATCACCAAAATGCGGTTCACCTCCTTGCGAGCCTCGGAGAGTTGGCCGCTGGTGGCGTACTGATCGGCCAGTGCCATGCGCACACGGGTTAATCCCTCCAATGTGGCGGCGCGCTCAACGTCGATTCCCTTGGCACCGAGCCCCACTGACTCCACCTTCTTCTGGGCCTCCTCGTAAAGCTTGGATGCGGCGAGCAAATTGCCGGTCGCCTCGCCCGTCTTGGCCTGCTCGAGCAGTTTGCCCAATTGTTGAATCTCACCCTGTCGCCGTATCGCTTCGCGTGCCGCCGCGTCTGCGGCGGACGACTGCGCCTGCGCCGTAGGCGCGAGGACAGCTCCCATCAGGGATGCGAGAACGGCTATCTTCATTGCTTTGATCATGATTGCTTGAGTCAGTCTATTAAATTGGTTGGTAAAAATTCGTCGTTGTCTGTCTGGGATCGGGCTCAAGACCGGGCGCAGGGCTTTAGCACCCGATGTGCCACCCTTGGCCAAGCGCTTGGCTCGCATGAAACCAAGCGGTCTGCGCTTGGCCAAGCCGACGCCCGGCGTGACCCCGCCCCAAAATGCGTGCCCATCACGCACCCATAGCGGCTCTCCCCGCCTTTTTTTGCCCGATTTCGATCTTCTCCCCCGGCTCCCGGGGAATAGCATCCGGAAACAGCAAAACCCCCTCGGGATACGAGGGGTTCGTTACGGTTGCACGAAACCGGATTGTTGAACATCGATGGTTGGTTATTGCAAGCGGATGGTCGTCCGCTTGGACGTTGAGGCGGTGGAAAGTACAACCTCGCTCTCGTTGATTGCAACGATATTATGCATGTCTTCCGCAAAAAAAAGTTTTTCTCCCGATCGGCGGTTCCGAAAGTGCTTGTTGGCCGGTGGGTAGGAGAGATCTGCCGTGTACCCGTCAACTCTCGAGAAGATTTCACCTTTGACCACGGTAATGTCGTCACTGCCGTCACTCATGCGCAGTGTCAACGCAGTCGGGTCGTCCGGAGCGCCGGAAACCTTCACGAGCGTAAATATCTTGCGAATGTCCTCCAGATTTTCCCCATCCACCGAGGTGGTCATCCGAATCCGGTCTTTTTTCCTCTCGGCCGCCTCACGGGTCACCGCAAATCGATAGCGAAACCCGTTGCCGGACTTGGCCACGCTGCGAAATTCCACCTTGGTGAGCAGCGGATAGGTCTTGGCCAAGCGAATCGCGCCGGCTCCGATCTCAGTGCCCTTCTCCACCTTGAACACCGTGCCCTGCGGTGTTTTACGCCACTGCACCGGGTTAAACAGGTTGTGGGGATTGCTCAAGGTCAACGGCTGTGTGTTGTCGAGCTTGGCCAACGGCGCCGTGTAGCGTGACATGTCAATCTCTCCCAAGAGGGACTCCCCTCCCCCAAGTTCGCGTTCATCTTTTTGCTCCTGAATCTTGGTCTGCTGCTCGTCGGCATCCATGAACAGCGTAAATGCCACATAGCCCATCACCGCCATGGCAATCGCCAGTATCCCCTTCTCAAAATGTTGCTTCAGTTGCTCCATCGAGTTGTTCTTTTCTCAGTCTAAATACAGTCTCAGCGCCTTAATGCTCATTCTTGCTCATTTT
>JAPPPH010000111.1 GCA_028817635.1 Verrucomicrobiales bacterium
ATCCCGTGCGTGAACAGCACAAACACGACAGCACCGATGACGCCCATCCAAAAGTTGTACGGCGCAGCCAACGTGAAATCGAAATTTAACCAAGGGAGTTTGCCGGCCTCCTCCGCTTGGCCAAGCGCACCCGTCCAACCTCCGTCGATCAACGTCGGTAGATAAAACAGGGCAAACAATCCACCGGCCAACAGCAGCACGAACTGAAGGGCATCCGTCCAGACCACCGCCTTGATTCCACCGAACCAAGTGTAAACCAGCGATAGCCCGACAAATAAAAAAATCGCCTCAGTGACCGACCAGCCAAGCATCAACTGCAACGGAATACAGGTGACGAACACGCGCACCCCCGCCCCCAGCGTCCCGGCCACCAGAAAAAACACCGCACCCAGTTTTTGGGCCGAGGCACCGAACGCCCGACCAAGCAGCGCGTAGGGCGAATAAATCTCATTCCGAAAATAGTACGGCACCATCACGACCGCCAAAATCACGCGCCCCACGGCGTAGCCCAGCACGATCTGCATGAAACCCAGATTCCCAGCATACGCCATCGCCGGGACACCGATGAAAGTCAGCGCACTCGTCTCGGTGGCGAGAATGGAAAGGGCGACACCCCACCACGGCAGGTCGCGTCCCCCGAGAAAATAATCGCGTGTGTTGCGCTGCCCCCTGCCCAGCCAAACACCCAACCCAATGACAGCAGCGAGATAAAAAACGATGACCAGCCAGTCGCCCCCACCAAGGCCTGGACTGGTTTCGACCGAAGACATGGGGTGGATCAATTGAACGCCACCCGAACCGTGCCCGGTTCGCTGGCCGGCTGGGAAACAACCCCCTCGATCCAGCCCGGCAGGCGGTCGAGAAACTCCGACAGCAATTCCGAGCACTCGGACGATTTCAGCCCGTGCTCCTCCTGCGCGCCATTTATGAAGCCACTCCAGATCTGGCGACCAAATTGAAGCAACCCCTCACGCACCGGCACGGAGTGGATTGAGAGAAACATCCCGAACACCACCGGGTTCCAACCACGCGCCTCCCCGGCAACCACGCATTTCCGGAACCGTTGCATCATGCGCTGGTCGTACATCGGCTTGAGCATGCGTAGATGCTCCCGGCCAACCGCAAGGCTGGCCTCGGCGAACGGTGCAATCGCCTCGTTTTCGGACAACTCCGCGTCGAGCGCCATCAACTCCTTGAACTGGCCGCGGTTCGCGTACCAATAAGCGGAATGTACCGCCGGCAACTCGATCGCCCGGAGAATGTCCTGCTCGTAACGCGACAAAAAATTGCGCAGCCCACGCAAATCGCACACCGTTTCAAAGTTAAACAGCGCTGCCTGAGCATTGGGCGAATGGTCACTCATCCGTCGCGCGACGCTACGACGAACCGTTCCGGCGCAGCGAGAGAAAAAGTTTTCAGAGAAACCGAAAATAATCTTGCCACCGCAAGAAGTGATTCGCCGTGGCCTGGCAAATCCACTAGATTGCCCGGCGCCCTGCGAACATGAACATCTGCAAATTATTTTTCGCAACCGCGCTTGGCCTGTTCGCCTTGGCCAAGCCGGCTCCGCTTAGCCAGGAGGAGATTAAGCCCAACCTGATTTTCATCCTCGCCGACGACCTTGGCTACGGTGACCTCGGCTGCTTCGGTCAAAAGAAAATCAAAACGCCGCACCTCGACCGCTTGGCCAAGGGCGGAATGAAACTCACCCAGTTTTACTCCGGGTCAACCGTCTGCGCGCCGTCGCGCTGCGTTTTGATGACCGGCCTGCACACCGGGCATGCCTACATTCGCGGTAACGGCCGGCACAACTTACGGCCAAGCGACTTCACCGTGGCGGAGCTGTTCAAGCAGTCCGGCTACACGACCGGCTGCTTCGGCAAATGGGGACTCGGCAACGAGGGCACCGACGGGCTGCCAACCAGACAGGGGTTCGACGCATTTTACGGCTACCTGCATCAGGGACACGCGCACAATTTTTACCCAACGTTTCTCATCAACAACGAGCGGCGCGTGAAGCTCCGCAACGTCCCTGCGAACGAACTCCCCAGCGGCGCCGGCTGGGCGAAGGAGCGCGTCGATTACTCGCACGACCTCATCGTCGAGAACGCCCTGCACTGGCTGGACATGAATCACAAGAAGCCATTTTTCCTCTACCTGCCGTTCACCATTCCTCACGCCAACAACGAGGGCACGCGCGGCACCGGAGATGGGCAGGACGTGCCGGACTACGGGGTTTACGCCGAGAAAAAATGGTCCAATCCAAACAAGGGCCAAGCCGCGATGGTCACCCGCATGGATGCCGACATCGGACGCCTCATGGCGCGGCTCAAACAATACAACCTCACCGAAAACACGCTGGTCGTGTTTAGCTCTGACAACGGCCACCACCGCGAGGGCGGCAACGATCCGGAATTCTTCGACGCCAACGGCCCACTGCGCGGCATGAAACGCGATCTCTACGAAGGAGGCATACGCGTGCCCACCATCGCCCACTGGCCGGGCCACATCAAACCCGACAGCGCCAGTGATCACCCGGCTTATTTTGGTGACCTCATGGCCACAGCCGCAGAACTGCTCGGTGTCACCGCCCCCGGCCAACTGGACAGCTTCAGCATCCTCCCCCCC
>JAPPPH010000460.1:0-3213 GCA_028817635.1 Verrucomicrobiales bacterium
GTGCTAAAACTGCGCCGCAATGATTCGGCTTATTCTGTTTGGTTCCGTTCTGCTTTCGCTTGCCTCGCTTGGCCAAGCGCAGGATTACGTTTCGGATTTTCGCAAAAAATGCACCGCTCTGATTGCGGCAAAGGAGTCTGCCAAAGACGATACGCGCTTGTGGCAACTTTTTGACGCGCACTGGGAATATCAAATGAAGGCGTCGCCGGAGTCTGCAACCTGGCGGGGTTACCCCGGCCAGAACGGTCGCTGGAGCGATTTGTCGTTGAAGGCGATTAATGAAGGCAAGACCACGGATCGCCTGATACTCAAAGCCATCTTATCGGTTGACCGGGCCAAGCTCACGGAGGCAAACCAACTCAACTACGACCTGTTTCGTCGCAACGCGGAAATGGCGGTGGAGAAACAAAGGTTCCCGGGCGAATATCTGGCACTCAACCAGATGGATGGACTGCCCCGAGATGTGCCGTCGATGATTGCGATGATGCCTGCAGAGAATTTAGCCGGCTACGAGGATATCCTGTCGCGCCTGAAGGGGGTGCCGGCGTTAGTGGATCAAACGATTGCCCTGCTTCAGGAAGGGTTGGCCCGTGGCATTGTGCCGCCGAAGGTGCCGCTCCGGACGGTGGCCGATCAGGTAGCCGGACAAATCCATGACGGGGCGTTAACTTCCCCGATGCTTTCCCATTTCAAGTTTTTCCCGTCAACGATCTCGTCAGGTGAACAAGCCCGCCTCACCGAGGCGGCCAAGACGGTTTATACTGGAGAGGTAAAACCGGCGATGGAACGCCTGCACGTTTTCCTGCGGGATGAGTATGTGCCGAAATGCCGGGAGACGGTCGGGCGCAGTGCGTTGCCGAACGGGGAGGAGTGGTACGACTACATGATCCGTCACTACACGACGACCTCGCTCAGTCCGGATGTGATTCACAATATTGGCCTCAGCGAGGTGAAGCGTATCCGGAGTGAAATGGAGGCGATTAAATCCAAGGTTGGTTTTGAGGGGGACCTGCACAAATTCTTCGAGTTTCTCCGTACGGATCCCCGGTTTTATTACGACACAGCCGACGAGTTGCTGGCCGGTTACCGGGATATTTGCAAAAAGGCGGATCCAGAATTGATGAAACTGTTCCGCAAACTGCCACGTCAGCCATACGGCGTGGTGCCAATCCCGGCCTATATCGAGAAGTCCGTGACCACGGCTTATTACCAGCCGGGATCGAACGAGGCCGGGCGTGCCGGGTTTTTCTTTGCCAACACTTACGACCTGAAGTCCCGGCCCAAGTGGGAGATGGAAGCACTCGCACTACACGAGGCGGTGCCGGGGCATCATTTGCAGCTGGCTATCGCCGATGAGATCGACGGCCTGCCGGAGTTTCGCAAGTACGGCCGGTACACCGGCTATGTCGAGGGCTGGGGGTTATACTCGGAGAGCCTTGGCGAGGAGATGGGTTTTTATACCGACCCGTATTCCAAGTTCGGTCAGTTGACCTACGAAATGTGGCGCGCCATACGGTTGGTGGTCGACACCGGTATTCACGCCAAGGGCTGGTCGCGTCAGCAGGCGATCGATTTTTTCAAGGCCAACGCCGGTAAAGCCGAGCACGATATAGTCGTCGAAATCGACCGCTACATCGTCTGGCCGGGCCAGGCGCTGGCCTACAAACTGGGTGAACTCAAAATCAAGGAGCTGCGGGCCAAGGCGAGCAAGACACTTGGTGACCAGTTCGACATCCGGGGTTTCCACGATGAAATTCTTTGGAACGGCGCGCTGCCGTTGAGCATTCTGGAGCAGCGAATCAACAACTGGATCGGCGGGCAAGGCAATTAACCAAGCGCTTGGCCAAGCGCGGATGGCATGGAGATTACAGAAAAAAACCAGGAGCCGATGCTGATCGCCGGCATCCGGATTCGCGGGAACTATCGTGAGAGCGGCAGGCTGTTTTCAACCCTCGGCCGCAAGGTCGGTCGGCATATCGCCGGGCCGGCGTTTAACCTGTATTACGACGAGGAATACAAGGAGGAGGATGCCGATTTCGAATCCTGTTTTCTGGTAAAGAAAGCGATCGCCATCGAGGGGGTTTCCGTTCGTGAACTACCCGGGGGACGTTGCCTAAGTTGCCAACACCTTGGTCCGTACGAGACTTTGTGTGAGTCCTAGGAAAAGATCTTCGACCACTCGAAATCGATCGATATGAAAATCAATTATCCGATTCGGGAGATTTACATCAAAGGCCCGGGGATGATTTTTCGGGGTAATCCGAAAAAGTACATCACCGAGATTCAATTTCCCTTTGAGGATTGATCTGCGGAGGGGCGACTGCGGCCGCTCTTTTTGAATTCCTCCAGTTTCTCTTTCAGTTTTTTGACGATCTCGGGATGTTCGTTGTAGAGGTTCTTCGTTTCGCCGGGGTCCTTGGCGAGGTTGTATAATTGACCGGGGGCGTCCGGCGCGTTGTCCGGCAGGGCGAACTGCTTCAGCCCCCATTCGCCGCCACGCTCGTAGTTGTTTCCGCCGGAGCCCTTGTGGTCGAGGTATTTCCAGTTGCCGTTTCGAATGGCCAGATCCAACTTGATCGTTTGGTGCAGGGTAAATTCGCGGATCGGTTCCTTCGCTTGGCCAAGCAGGGCGGGAAGGATGTCAAAGCTGTCCTCGGCGGCGTTATTCGGCAGCTTGGCACCGGAGAGGGTGGCGCAGGTGGCCATGATATCGGTGAGGCAGATCGTTTGGTCTGAGGTGGTGCCTGCCTTGATTTTCTTTGGCCATCTGGCAACGAACGGGACGCGATGCCCGCCCTCCCATTGGTCGCGCTTGACGCCGCGCCAAGGCCGAGCACCGTCGTGCTTGTAGGTATTCCGCATGTCGTTGATGGTGGGCACCTCGGGGCCATTGTCGCTGCTGAACAGGATCAATGTATTCTCGCCGAAGCCCAGCTCATCGATTTTTTTGACCAACGCACCGACGATGAAATCCATCTCGAAAATGAAATCACCATGTGGCCCGGCCTTCGTCGCTCCCTTAAACGCCCGGCCGGGGAAGGACGGCAGGTGGACGGCTTGAGCGGAGTGAAACAGGAAGAACGGTTTGTCGGGTGAGTTTTTCTTGTGCGCCTCGAGGAACTCGATGCTCTTTTGCAAAAACACCATGTCGACCTCCTCAAGATCAAACCCGGGGGCGATCATCCCCGGCCGGTTGTCGCGGGAGTAGGGATG
>JAPPPH010000460.1:3223-6621 GCA_028817635.1 Verrucomicrobiales bacterium
TAGGGACGCTTGCGCAATGGTGGGCGGGCCCCGATTAGCTTTTGTGGGACAGGGATGCGATCGCCGTCGATGTAGGCGTAAAGCCAGTCGGTGGTCGGGCAGCAGGCCGTTCCGAAAAAATGATCGAATCCCCGGTGCAACGGCCCATCAGTGATGGGTCTCGAGTAGTCAATTTGCTTCACGGGTTCGAGGCCGTTTTTCAGGATTGGTTTTCCTGCCTTGTCAAAAAATGTCAGGCCAACATGCCACTTGCCGTACAGGGCGGTGGTGTAGCCCTGTTGCTTGAGCATGCTGCCGATCGTCAACCGGTCCTTCTCTATCAGGCAAGGCCCACCAGCGCCGGTGAACACTCCCCGCATCCCGTTTCGAAACGCCATGCGCCCGGTGAGAAAACTGTATCGGGTGGGGGTGCAAACGGTTGAGGGACTGTGTGCGTCGGTGAACAATATCCCCTCCTTGGCCAAGCGATCGATGTGGGGCGTGGGCACTTTGGATTCCGGGTTGTAACAGCCCACGTCGCCGTAACCTAGGTCGTCCGCAAGGATGAACACGATGTTCGGCTTGGCCAAGTGATGATCCGCGATGGCTGCACTTGGCCAAGCGCTGAGTCCTATAAGCATCGCGGCCAAGCCAACGAGTTTTTGTTGAGGCAGTTTCATGTCGGTGAGGCCAAGCCTAGATTGAGCAGCCCGAGGGGTGAAGTTGAAAACGGAGAACTCTTGACGCGTGGGATAGGCTTGGCAGTTTGTCCCTGTCTGTAGGATACGATGAGGAGGATTTGTTTGTACGTCTGCTTAGTTGCAGGTTTTGCACTTGGCCAAGCGCTTGGCCAAGCGCAGCCGGTGGTGCCGGGATTGCTGCATGACCGGCATGGACTGGATGCGGTCGGGCAGGGGCGGGTGTTGATTGAGGAACTGCGCTGCGCGTGGTGTCACAAAGGGCCGGTGAAGCGCAAGCTGGGGCCGGATTTGTCCGGCGTGGGCGCGCGGTTGGATGCGGGGTATCTGAAGCGGTTTTTGCTGGATCCGCACGAGGTGGATCCCGGCACGCAAATGCCGGACATTCTCGGGATGCTGCCGGAGGATGAACAGGATGCGACGGCGGAGGTGCTGACGTATTATTTGAAAAGTTTGTCCGCGGAAAAATTTTCGCGCGCCAATGTGGACGCCTCAATGGTGGGCGCGGGCAAAAAACTGTATGAAAAGGTGGGCTGCATCACGTGTCACGCGCCGGACAAGGGCGTGGGGCTGAAGCATGTGCCGGCCAAGTACGGGTTGGATTCGTTGTCAGCGTTCCTGTTTCAGCCGCGGCACGCACGTCCGTCGGGGCGGATGCCGGACATGAATCTCACGCGAGACGAAGCGCGCTCGATCGCGGCGTATCTGCTGGGGCCGAAGGAATTGAAGGTCACCGAATTGAACCCCAACCCGGCCAAGGTGCAGGCGGGCAAGCTGGTGTTTCGTAGTCTGAACTGTACGTCGTGCCACAAGTTGCCGAATCAAAAATCGCAGTTGAAACTGCCGATGGCCGAGCTGACAGCGGGTAAGGGATGTCTGGCCGAGAAGCCGGATGGCGTGCCGAATTTTCATTTGTCCGCCGCTCAACGCGACGCCATCGGCAAGGCGCTGGGGGAAATAGAAAAACCGTTGCCGGAGCGTCTGCAGATTCAGCACACGATGACGGCGTTTAATTGCACGGCCTGTCACACGCGCGATGGCGCGGGCGGCGTGAGCAACGCGATGTTCAAGCACTTCGGCACGGACGAGGAAGGGTTGGGTAATCCGGGGCGCATCCCGCCGACGCTCGACGGCGTGGGGGCCAAGCTGCGGCCGGAATGGTTGCGCAAGGTGTTGTTTGATGCGGCGACCACGCGGCCCTACATGCACACGCGCATGCCGCAATTCGGCGAGGCCAACCTGCAGGAATTACCGGGCCTGTTCGAGAAGGTGGATTCGCTGCCGGTGGTGGAATTGCCCGAGCCGAAACGCAACGATCGCCGCAAGTATCGCGAGGCCGGCCATTTGCTGGTGGGCGACAAGGGCCTTAACTGCGTGGCCTGCCATAACTTCAACGGTAAACCGTCGCCGGGCTTGAAGGGGTTGGATTTGCTGAATTCATTCGAGCGCCTGCAACCGAGTTGGTTCGCGCACTTCATGCGGAACCCCCAAAAATACCGGCCGGGAATCGTGATGCCGGACTTTTGGCCGGACGGAAAGGCAGTGCGGCAGGATGTGCTGGAGGGCAATGCGGATGAGCAATTGCTCGCGCTGTGGCATTACTTTTCGCTCGGGCGCTCGGCACGCGATCCTTCGGGCATCCGGAGTGAGGGGACGGATTTGCTGGTGACCGATCGCACGCGAGTCTATCGCGGCCGCAGTCGGGTGGCCGGTTACCGCGGTATTGCGGTGGGTTTTCCGGGAGGCGTGAGTTACGCCTTTAATGCGCAGAACGGCGCGCTCACTGCGCTGTGGCAGGGCGAGTTTGTGAGCGTGTATTGGGGCGGACAGGGTGCGGGAAATTTTAACCCCAAAGGACGCGCCATTGAGTTGGCGCAAGACGTGGCGTTTTATCGCTTGGCCAAGGACAACGCGCCGTGGCCGCTGCGGCCGGTGATGACCAAGGAACAACCGGTCAATCCCGACCCGCTGTACCCACGCAATCGCGGCTATCAGTTCGGCGGCTATCAACTGGATCAGGATGGCGTGCCCGCTTTCCTATATCGCACTGGCGCGGTTGCAGTGGAGGACACATCCCACGCCGTGGTGGACAGTCGCCTGACCGGCCTCGTGCGCATGCTGCGCTTAAATGCGCCCAAGGCCGAGACGGTTTATTTTCGCGTATTGACCGGTCCGGTGCGGAAGCTGGCGCCCGGCCAGTTTGGCACGGACAGCCTCAAGGTTCGGGTGCCGGAAGCCAACGTGCTGCTCCGTGGCCAAGGCGAGGCCAAGGAGTTGTTGTTGAAACTAAACCTGCCCAAGGGGAAATCGGAATGGGGGATTCGTTATGAGTTGTTGCGTTAAATACAAGGCAATCGGTTTGGCTGGTTTGTTGGCGCTGCTGCCCGGTGTGCAGGCCGAGGAAGTGGGCGCGCGTTGGGGGACAGAGCAGCGGGAGCGGGAATATTATCGGGTCGTCAGTGTGCCGATTCCGAAGGGGCAGGTGATTGAGGCGGGCGCGTTTGAATTGATGCCCGATAACCGCATGGCAATCGGCACGCGGCGCGGGGAGATTTATTTCATGAACGGCGTGGACGACGACAAGCCGCGTCCGCGTTTTGAGAAATTTGCTGAAGGGCTGGATGAAATCTTCGGCCTGGCCCATCGCCAAGGCGAGAAGGATGCCCTGTACGTGACGCACAGCGCGGAGCTGACGCGCGTGCGCGACACGAATGGCGACGG
>JAPPPH010000460.1:7232-13290 GCA_028817635.1 Verrucomicrobiales bacterium
GTTATCCGTTCCGCGAAGGGCTCTCGACCGGCATCCTAAACGTGCAGTTCACGCCCAAGGGCCGATTGCTAGCCGGCGGAACCAACCGCGGCTGGCCGGTGCGCGGTATCAAACCGTTTGCACTGGAGCGGCTCGACTGGACCGGCAAGATGCCCTTCGAGATCAAGCGCATCCATATCACGCCCGACGGTTTCAAGATTTTGTTTACCAAACCGGTCGACGCCAAGGCCGGAAATGATCCCAAGAGTTACAAGGTCACCACCTTCACGCATATTTACCACGGCGGCTACGGTGGTCCGGAAGTCGATCAAACCACGCCCACCGTGCAGCGGGCCGAACTGGCTGCTGATGGTCTCAGCGCGCGCATCACCCTTAGCGAACTCAAGCGCGGGCATGTCTACGAGTTTGATCTTGAGTCCCTACGTGATCGGTCGGAAGGCGCACTCCTCCACCGCCAAGCCTATTACACGGTTAACGAGATCCCGACTGATTAGTTTTGGAGGTCGATTAGCCTCTCGATTTTTCGAGGAAGATCATCATGAGAAGGCCCATCATGCAGCGAATTTCTTCGCTGCTGTCGACTTCGGATAGCTTGTCGATCTTGAACAGGCCACCCCAGAAACTGGGTTCCTTTGTGATACGAAACAACTCGGTGCCCCCCTCGGTGGCGATGAGGTAGGAGGGGTTGAATATGTAGTTGCAGACCATGCCGACACCGGGGAGTTGTCCGGCAAGGGCATCCATGACCTTCGCGAACGGCTTTTCTTCCCGGATGGTCGCGTAATGATTTTCCGCTGCATCATTCAACAGGTACGTTGCCTTCCAGATTGATTTCAAGCCCTCACGCTTGATGGAACCGAAAGACTGTTCATTTTCCGCGACGAAATTGTATGCGGATCTAAAATCGATCACCTTGGTTGCCTTGATTGTGCAGACCCGCTCGGTTTTGGTTTTGTCCTTAAACACTTCAAGTTCCTCTTTTAGCTTGAAGATTTTCTGACGGGCGTAGGCGATCGGGGTGTTGCTGGCGTCGGTCAGGGTGGCCTGCTTGGCCAGTGCGATTTTCTTGAAGTCCAATTTGACGGGATATTGCATGGCTTTTTTCTAGAGGCGTTTTTATTTTATGTCAATTAAATAACGTTAATACTTTTCGGGTTGTTTCATTCCGGAAAATGAATTTTCGCGAGTTGCTCAAGTTTTTGACTGATATCCTTGCCCTCAAAGAACGTCACAATTCCTGTAGCCTCCACGGTTTTCCCCGGGAGGCAATCCGGGAATGCTGGATCCGCATGCACGCAGGGGACGGGAGGGTTCACCCAGGGTCGATGGAGTGGTTGCCAACCGGTGATGAGCCATCTGTCACCGTCTTCGTCACGGGTGGCAACCATGTTGTCGCGGGTCACCTTGTTGGCCTTGATGCGTTGGTTAAACCCCGGCATGCCCTTGAGCATGGTACAGACTTGGGCTCGCAAGCCGGTCAGTTTGTTGTCGGTTCCGTTTCGAATCCAAAGCCTCATTTTAACTAAGTCCACAGAGGATTGGACATGGCTGCCGAACACGATGCCGTTCGGGAGTGTGCGTTCCATCGACAGGCTGCCGTCTCCGTTTTGAGTCCACTCCAAACGGGGCAGGTTGATTTCTTTTTTGTCCCATACCGTTGGAATGTGGGTGTGTGCCAGATAAGTCAGGCCAAGGTTTGACCAGATCGCTTCCGGCACATCAATCACGGCGTAGCTGTGCGGATTCCACGGAGCGAAGACGCTGAACTTGGTTTCGCGTTGGGGTAAAAGGGCGCCATCAAGAAATCCGATACGCGGATGACGCCCGCCGGGGTAGGGAAGAATCTTGATCGGTTGGGTTTCGGTCCGCTTGGCCAAGCGCTTGGTTTGAATGTTCCACTGTTCCACTTTTTGCTGAACCTCGCCCGGGCTGAGGCCGGTGGCTTTAGCGGCTTCGTGGTTTGAATACCGGTGGTGCGTGATCATGTTGGTCAGCCAGTTTTTCAATTCATCATCACGCTTGGCCAGACGCGCGTTTTCATGGTTCGCTTGGCTGGTTTTGAGGTCGCGATAGTGCCGGATCGCACCCTCGTACTCGTCAATCGCAGCCTGAGAAACGATTCCCTTGCTGCGGTCGATTTCGGTTTGTACACGTTGGATGAGGTATTCTTTTTCCTCCGGTGAAGACCGTAACGGTTTGCCCGGAATGACGACATCCCAGCAACTGGTGTGTGCGAAACGGAGTCGTCCACCCGGGCGTTCCTCATAGCATCGGATCGCAATCCAGCCGCTTTTCTCCATCTTAAGTTGGGCGGAGTATTCCATGCGAAATGCGCCCTCCGGAGTTTTGTTTGTCTTGCCACGCAACAGGATGACCGGGGAGCCGTTCACGATGATCTCCGCGAAAGAAACGGGGGTTTCACTGATGATCTCACCGGTGACATGGAGGGTGTCGCCTGTTGTGCCAAGTTCAAAAGTATGCCCAGCCTGCTGGCCATTTATTTTCGCGAACAACATGGGGCCGGTGGTGACGAACGAGTTGCCGGCCTTGAGACCGTTCAGCCAGTTTTCATAGCTAAAACCGTTTGGTTGATGGACATAAACCCGACTGAAACCGGCCGGCACAGGGTGGACGCCGTTGGCTGAGCCCGCGGTGGCAACGAGCGGAAAGCCGGCATTTTTGAGGACGTAAAATTGGCCAAGCGTGTAGTTGATCCACTCCTCCTCGTTGCCCTGCTTTGCTCCGGCCGGTGGCTGGAGGAAGCCCGGCGTCTGCGAGTTCCATTTCGTGTAGGCAAACTTGGTGCGCCACATGTGGTTATTGGACAATTCGTAAAGCCGGGCATCAGTCGCATGGGGGAGGATCATCGAGAATTGCCAGTCGAGTTTGTCCATATCGAAGATTGCTCCCTCAGCTCGGGCTCGCCTGGCCAGCGGCCCCCACGGCGGCACGCCCTCGTCAAACACCGACTTGTGATTCAGGAAAAATAGGGCGCCCAACGTGTGTCGCTTGGGGCCGACGGTGAAAATTTCATACTCCGTGTTACGCGGCCATATCACATGAGTCGGATCAATCGTGATGAGCTTATCGGGGATTTCACCGCCGATGTTCTTGTCGCCTGATGTCGGCGGTGTGCCTGATTTTGTGACCCAGTAGGTTAACGGCAGCGTGACGTTCAAATCCTCTGCCAACATTGTGTTGGGCAACTCGTCGAGCGTGCGATGGATGTGTGTGTCTCCGGAAAACCAGCCACGTTCCGCGAGATTGATCCAGCGCCGTAACCTGATGTCGACTTCCACATCCGCTTGGCCAAGCGTAACCGATTTCGTTGCGGGGAAGTATTCCTTGCCTCGTTCGACGGTGATCGTGTACTCGCCCTCCGGCAGTTCAGCACGAAAGGGATGCGCCGAGACGGTCGTGTGTTTTTCGAACGACTCCTTGTGAAACCAATTGGTCTTGTCGTATTGCACGGCCGTCCCGTTTGCCGCCGTTGACCTGACAAAAAACCAGTTCCCCCCGGCGTCTGTCAAATAAACCCGCGCCGCCAGCGGCTCGCCCGTATTTGAATCCACGATGCGCCCACGAAACTCAGCGGCGTGCAATTGAGTGCAAGCGAGGATCGCCAGTAGAGTTGGTTTTAGTGATCTCATGACTGTGCCTGTGCCAGCGCACGTTTCCATTCCTCCAACATGCTATTTCGTGTGGCCGGTTTCATTGCTGGTTTGAATTGTCTGGCTGCTTTCCATTGGGTGGCGATGTCGCGTTTGTTTTTCCAGACGCCCACGGCCAAGCCTGCAAGATACGCCGATCCGAGGGCCGTTGTTTCCGTGATGGTGGGGCGGATGACACGGGTGCCGAGCAGGTCGCTTTGCAGTTGCATCAGGAGATTATTTTCACTGGCACCGCCGTCTACCCGCAGCTCCCGGAGTGGTAGGGCGGCGTCGGCTGTCATTGACCGGATCACGTCGTTAACCTGAAACGCGATGCCCTCCAGGGCCGCACGGGCGATGTGAGCGTCGTTGGTGCCGCGGCTGAGCCCGCTGATGGTGGCCCGAGCGTTGGGGTTCCAGTGTGGTGCGCCCAGACCGGTGAACGCCGGCACAAAGTGCACTCCGCCGTTGTCGGGCACGCGCTTGGCCAAGCGCTCGATCTCCGGAGCCGATTTGATCAGGCCAAGTTGATCGCGAAGCCACTGCACCACGGCCCCGGCCGTGAACACGCTTCCCTCGAGGGCGTATTCCATTTTGCCGCCGATCTGCCAGGCGACAGTTGTGAGCAGCCGGTTTTTGGATGGCATCGGCTTGTTGCCGGTGTGCATCAGCAAAAAACAACCGGTTCCGTACGTGCACTTGGCCATGCCACTGCGATGACAACCCTGGCCGAAAAGGGCTGCCTGTTGATCTCCAGCTACGCCTGCCACGGGGATGGTGCCGCCAAGGGCGGAAGTCTCTGCGAGCAGTCCGCTCGAGTCGGTGACCTCCGGCATCATGGACCGGGGGATGTTGAACAGCTCGAGCAGTCGGTCATCCCATTGGCCGGTGTGGATGTTGAACAGCATCGTGCGGGAGGCGTTCGAGACATCGGTCTTGTGGACACGGCCTCCGGTCAGATTCCAAATGAGCCATGTGTCAATCGTTCCAAACGCCAACCGCCCCGCGTTCGCCTTGGCACGGGCTCCCTTGGTGCGTTTCAATAGCCAATTGATTTTCGTCGCGCTGAAGTAGGCGTCCAATTCGAGACCGGTCAGGCGTCGGATCAGTCGGTCTGCTTTGTCCTTCTTTAGTGCGTCACAAAAGTCGGCAGTTCGACGATCCTGCCAGACGATGGCGTTGGCGATTGGTTTGCCGGTGGTTCGATCCCAAACGACCGTGGTCTCCCGCTGATTTGTGATGCCAATGGCTGCGATGTCCGAGGCGGTCAGCTTGGCCTGCCGGAGCGCCTGTTTTGCCGTTGCCAGTTGTGTTTTCCAAATGATCTTCGGGTCGTGTTCTACCCAGCCGGACCGGGGGAAAATCTGCGGGAATTCCTTTTGCCCAACGGCGACGATGCGACTTTTTGAATCGAACACAATGGCACGCGAACTGGTCGTGCCTTGATCCAGTGCGAGGATGTATTTCCGCTTGGGCATGGTGTGTCAGGGAATCTCCTCGGTGCGGTAAAACCGGCGCTTGCGCGAAGGGGTGGCGGTGGTGTCAACGATCTCAGCGCTGTCGGTAAGGAGGGTGATTTTCTTTAGTGTGCGCCACTTTTTATCAGGGCCGAGGTCTTCGCTGAACTGCACGCGATAGGTGCGCCCCTGCACGCCCTCAATGGTTAACTTGATCACCGTCTCGGCGGCGAGCTTGGTCTTGAACGGCGCCTTTAAAAGTGCCTGCTTGATATTCTTGTATCCCTCCGGCGATGTGAGATCCGACGCCCGGTCGCCAAGGAAGGGGAAGTAGTCGGTGAGTTCGCCGCGTTCGTTGTAGATAAAGTAATCGTCCTTCCTGCCTCGGTGTTGCTTGAAGGCGTTGACTTCTGCCGTGTCCTGAAAAAGAGGGAAACTGCAACGGGAGGTGAACTCGTGCTGATCGCCTTCGCCGGACGTGACGTTTACTGCAAGAAAATTGACCTGGACGCGGTCAGCCTCGAGGTCTTTTTTGAGTTCCTCCATCTTGGCGACCTGCCGCTGGCAGTAAGGGCACCAAGTGGCGAGCAGGGCTACCATGGTGACGCGCCCGCGGAATTCGTTCAGCCCGTAGGTCTGATTGTGCTTGGTACTCTTTGGCTGGAAATCAACCAGTTCCCAGCTTGGCCAAGGGGCGCCGGGGTCGCGCGGGGATAGGGGGTCAGCCCTAAGATTCGATTGGCTGGAGCCGACGAAAGCGAGTAGCGCTGCTGCCAGGAGAATTCGGATGCGATTCGGGTTATGCATGTCGCCGGAGCATAAGGCTTGGCCAAGCGCTTGGCAATCTGATGAATGAACTGGTCGCTCCCAGCCGGGCATATTAGCCTGCCGCCGATGCAGATTCGTAACATCTGTGTTTTTTGCGGGTCATCAAAAGGGGATGATCCGGTG
>JAPPPH010000377.1 GCA_028817635.1 Verrucomicrobiales bacterium
CGCTTGGCCAAGCGATCGCCGGCTGGCACATAGAGGGGCCGTTCCTCTCAGCCGAACCCGGCTACTGCGGTGCACATCCGCCCGACCTGATGCTTGATCCCACGCCGGAACAGCTCGAGGAAATCCGGGAAATCACCAGCGACGATCCAGTGCTGCTCACGATGGCCCCGGAACGTGAAAGCGGCTTGTCGGCATTTGCCAAAGCGCGCGAGCTTGGATTCCTAGTTTCGATCGGCCACACGAACGCGCCCGGGCACATCATGCGGCGTGTCACTGCGGGTGGCTCTACCGGATTCACGCATCTCGGCAACGGCTGTCCCGCAGAGATGAAGCGTGACGACAACATTTTATGGCGTGGCCTCGACACACCCGGCCTAACGTACAGCCTCATCCCTGACCGGTGGCATGTTAGCCCTGCCCTGTTCCGCATCCTCCACCGGTTGATCGACCGGGACACCCTCTATTACACGACCGACGCCATGGCCGCTGCCGGTTCCACACCCGGTAAATACTCTCTCGGCCATCTCGAACTTGAAGTGGGACCGGAGGAAATTGTCCGGTTGCCCGGAACGCCAAATCTTGCCGGCTCCGCGCTGACTCCGATCAATGCCATTCGCCACGCCGCTGACATGCTTCGCTGCGACTGGCAGGACATTTGGAAACACTACAGCACGATCCCAGCGCAGTTTGCAAAATTGCCCGACGGATTTGAGCCCGGCGCTCGCGCGGAATTTGTCGAGATAGAAACCGGCCCGGGCGACCGCATCGAGTCCGTTCGGCTACACCGCCCCTAACCAGACTCCATGCCCAGTGCGTTTAACTCCTCAATCACGTTTTCGATAGTGATGTTGGCGAGCTGGTTTTCGCAATTCAACACCCGAACCCGCTCGCCAAGCGGGCGCCAGATTGCCTCCCGGCTTGGTCCCCAAAGCACCAATGTCGGCAGGCCAAGCGCCGAGGCGATATGCGTCACACCGGAGTCGTGTCCGACGAAACCACAGCACTTGGCCAAGCGCTTGGCCAAGCGATTCAGCGGCACGTGCTCGGCGAGTTCCAACCGTTCCCCGGGCAACCCCTTGGCCAAGCGATGCAGTTTTTCGCCCTCCGCCTCACCGCCGATCAGCAGCAGTTGAAGTGTCGTTTTCGCGAGCAGGTATTCGAGCAACTCACGCCACTTTTCCTCGGGCCAATTTTTGCTATCGCTTCCGCTGCCGGGGTGCATCGCCAGACAAGGCTCGGTAGCCTCAAACGGTTCAATGGGAAGTCGGGCCACCGGGTCGCCGTCAAAAATGGTCAACTGCTCCAACGGTTTCAAGAATACCTCACTCGCGTGAATCGCCTTGGTTTCATCCGGTCGATACTTGGCTGCGATGTATTGACCGACACCGCATGACTTCACGTTCTCCTCGAAGATCCCGTCCGGGTCGAAGAGGTAAGAAATGACGATGGCGTACCGGGCGAAGAACTCGCGCCACTCCAAGTCGAACGCGCCGTTCGGAGTAAAGAACATCGCGAGACCGGGTGACTCCAACGCATGCACGGCTCGAACCAGGCCCGCCTCGACCGCCATTGCGGCAATTCGCGGATAGCCCAGAATCTCCAACTCAGCTTTTGGAAAACGATCACGAAGCGCAGTCAGCACCGGCAGGGTCAGGACAAAGTCACCAATCGCTCCACCGCGAATGACCAGAATGCGAGGCGCGTCGGTGCCACTCATTTTTCCACCAGATTGGTCATCAAAATGACCCCGGCCACCGCGACAACCGACCCGATCAATGAACGGACGGTAGGCCGTTCGCCCTCAAACTTCATCGAAAACGGGATGATGACCAACGGCGCCAGCGCAACCACAGACAAGACGATACCCGACGGTAAATTATCCACGTTGAGTGCCCATTGGTAGGCGCCCACTCCCAGCGTGGGGCCGCACAACGCGTTGGCCAACAGGAGAATGATGATCCATTTCACCTTCGCCGGGATCACTCCCGCGCGGATGTCCACACCGGTGCGTTTCGCGGATACCAATCGTTGCCACGCGAAGACCAAAAGCATGATCGTCAACCCGCCGAGGACACGTTGGTATGCAGCGGACAATCCATCCACCGTTACGCCTTCGGCGACCATCGAACCGGCTTTGCGGCTGAGCACCGCACCGCCGCCCTGTCCGATTGCGGAAATCAGTCCCCAGAATATGCCGACCTTCCAACGCGCCTTGTCTATCTGGCCGGTGTCCCCGGGAGCCAAGGCCAAGCCGACGCCGATCAGAATGCCAATCCCGGCCAAGACCTGACCGGAGGACAGTGCCTCCCCCAGCCAAAGCCACTCCAATGTCGCGGCAAAGGGCGCGGCCAAACATTGCGTCATCACCATGGCCAGGCGGGAACCGATGATGCGGTAAGCTTGAAACAGGCCGTAATCCCCGAGGCCAAAACCGACGATGCCGCTGATGAAAAACATCCCCAGCGCTCCCCCCCCAAGCCCTGCCCCGAACAAATGCGAGTAGAGCCCAAGAAACAGTGCCGCGAGAAAAAACCGGGCGCCGTTTGCCTCAACCGCCGTGAGGTGATGTGAAAGGCGCTTCCCCGCAACCGCCGACAGCGCACACAGGAAGGTTGCAAGCAT
>JAPPPH010000388.1 GCA_028817635.1 Verrucomicrobiales bacterium
ACTCCTTCAATTCCTTCCCGGCCCGAAACTTGACCACCGATCGTTCGGGAATCTGAATATCCACCCCGGGATTCTTGGGATTTCGTCCAATCCGCTGTTTGCGGGTTTCGATCTTGAAGACTCCGAAGTTCCTCAGCTCCACGGTTTTACCACTGGCCAGCGAATCCCGGATGGCGTCCAGTGTCTCGGAGATGACGTCGGATACTTGAGACTGGTGCAGTTTCAGCTCCGGCTTGATGGCCAACCGCACCCGTGTCGCCAATTCACGCTTGGTCACGGTACGCTTGTCATTTGCTGATGAGCTCATAGCCGGTTAGTCGATGAGAGGACAGCCTTACGCCCGTCGATCCAATCTGTCAACCCTGTTTTTTTGTAAAAAAAACAGCCCTCAAACTGCCCTAACTCACGCTTGGCCAAGCGCTTGGGCGCTAGGCGAGGAGCGGTTTTATGACTTGCGCCTCCTCCTCGACCCCGGTCAACCGGGCATCCAGCCCCTGAAAACGATGCGTAAATGACTGGGAATCAATCCCTAAGAGATGCAACATGGTGGCGTGAAGGTCGCGGACGTGGGTACGATTGACGGCCGCATGGTAGCCCAACTCGTCCGTCTCACCATGGGTGACGCCGCCCTTGATGCCGCCTCCGGCCATCCACATGGAGAAGGCCCGCATGTGGTGATCGCGCCCCGCAGTGGCGCCTTTCCCCTGAAACATCGGCGTACGGCCAAATTCCCCGCCCCAGATGACGAGCGTGTCGTCAAGCATGCCGCGTTCCTTGAGGTCTTTCACCAACGTGGCGCTGGGGTGGTCGCAGAGTCCGCAGCAGATTTTCATGTAGCGGTCGAGGTCGCCGTGGTGATCCCATCCGCGATGGTAAAGGTGAATGAAGCGTGTACCGCGTTCGGCCAACCGACGCGCAAGCAAGCAGTTGGCCGCGAACGAGCCGTCCATTCCCTTGACGCCGTACCTGTCGAGCACGTGCTGCGGCTCGTCATCGAAGTTCATCAACTCCGGTACACTGGTCTGCATCCGGAATGCCAGTTCGTACTGCGCGATGCGTGACTCGATTTCCGGATTGGCCACCTGCTGATCCCTAAGACGGTTCAGTTTGCCAACTGTATCGATGAAGTTCCGTTGTTGATCACGGTTGATGCCGGGCGCAGAGCGAACGTAGTGCACCGGGTCGCCGTTTGAGTAGAACTGCACGCCTTGAAATTTGCTCGGTAAAAACCCGGCACCCCATTGCCGCGAAGAAATAGGCTGCGGGTTGCGGCCCCCTTCGCTCGTCAACACCACGAAGCCGGGAAGGTCATCACTCATCGAGCCCAGCCCGTAGGTGACCCACGAACCCATGCTCGGCCGGCCGGAGATGGAAGTACCGGTGTTCATCACCGTGTGGGCCGGGTCGTGGTTGATCTGATCCGTGTGCATCGAGCGCACGATGGCAATGTCGTCCGCGATCCCGGCGATGCCGGGCAGGATGTCGGAGATCTCCTGACCGGACTGCCCGTGCTTGCGAAATTTAAAAATGGGGCCAAGGCACTTGAGCTGCTGGTTTTGCAACTGAGCAATCGGCTGCCCCTTGGTGAACGACTCCGGCATCGACTGGCCGTCGAGCTTGGCCAAGCGCGGTTTGTAATCGAACGTCTCCAGATGGGACGGCCCACCCGCCATGCAAAGAAAAATCACGCGCTTGGCCTTGGGCGCGAAGTGGGGGAACCCGGGCAATCCGCCCTTGGCCTGCCCGGCGCTGAGCCAGTCCGGCTTGGCCAAGCTCGCGAGTGCGGTGGCACCGAGGCCAAGCGATGTGCGGCTGAGGAATGAACGGCGGTTGATCTGGTTCAGAATGGATTGTGGAGTGAGAGACATGTCAGTTTCGGGTGATGGCTTCACTTAGATTTAGGAAAGCAAGGGCGACGGTGGCCCAGCCGGCGGTCTCGGTGGGCGAGAGGTTTGACGGAATCCCGGTCAGACCAACGTCGAGCAGTTCGCCAGCCGCCTTGGCGTCACTGGCATATCGATCCAACGCCTGCTGCACGTATTCGTTGGCGACCTTCAATTCATCGGGCATGGGTGCGCGGCCAAGCGCCGCTTGCCAGGCCCATGTCAGACGCTCGTCCCGGGTCGTGCCACCCTCGGTCAAAATACGGATGGCAAACCCTTTCGCAGCTTCAACGAACGTGGGATCGTTCATCAGCGTCAACGCGGCAAGCGGCGTGTTGCTAACCGGACGTTGCGCGGTGCATTCCTCGCGCGTGGGCGCGTCAAACGCACGGAGCATTGGATGCAGAAACTGTCGCTGCCAATGCATGTAAACCCCGCGGCGATGCTGGCTGGAGTCGGCGTCCGCTTTGTAAACACGCTTGGGAAAATTCAATGGCGCGTAGTAACCGGCCGGCTGGTAGGGCCGCGAGACTGCGCCGCCCATCCGGTCGTTGAGCAGGCCACCGATTGCGAGGGCGTTGTCACGAATGGTCTCGGCCGGAAAACGAAACCGGCCCTGCCGAGCGAGCAGGCGGTTGGCCGGGTCGCGCTCGAGTGCTTTGGTATCGACGAGGGACGACTGGCGGTAGGTGCGAGAGTTTACGATCAGCCGCACGACGTGCTTAATATCCCAACC
>JAPPPH010000317.1 GCA_028817635.1 Verrucomicrobiales bacterium
CGTTCCACGTATTGACGCCAAAGGAGATAAGCTGGCAATAACACCTGATCTTGATATCCGGGCTGGGGCTCGTTATTTTCGAGTTGTGGAGCGTCCGTAACGGGGCGCTTGGCCAAGCGCAGTCGGTTTGGAATCCGCTTGGCCAAGCGACTTTGTGAAATTTTTCACAAAATCGCTTGGAGACCTTCTTCAGGGGCTGTACTTTTTCCGCGAGGGGTTGATGAAGCGATGAAAGCCACCGAGGTAGGTTACAATTCGAAAGTCGAGGGGGATGTCGTGCACACCCGCCTTGATGCGGCTGTCAGTTGGTTTCGCAAAAACTCGCTCTGGCCGATGCCGATGGGTCTGGCCTGTTGTGCAATCGAGCTGATGGCGGCCGGGGCCAGCCGGTTTGATATCTCCCGGTTTGGTGCCGAGGTAATGCGTTTTTCTCCCCGGCAATCCGACCTGATGATCGTGGCGGGCACGGTGACGTACAAAATGGCACTCGCGGTGCGTCGGATTTACGAGCAGATGCCGGAGCCGAAGTGGGTGATCGCCATGGGAGCCTGCGCCTCGAGCGGTGGCATGTACCGCAGCTATGCCACGCTACAGGGAGTGGACCGGATTCTGCCGGTGGACGTTTACATCAGCGGTTGTCCGCCGCGCCCGGAGGCACTTCTCGAGGCGTTGATGAAGCTGCAAAACAAAATTTCGAACGAGCCTCATATCGCTGACAAAAAACCGGCCCGGGATCGAGGGTTGGTTTTATCCTGAGACTCATATGACAGCCAAGCAACTCGCCAAAAAACTTCAGCGCCAGTTCAAGGAGATTGTCTCCGATGCGACGGAGTTTCGTGGAGAGTTGACCGTGGAGATTTCGGACGCTTCACAAATCGCTGAGGTTTGCCGCTTCGCTAAAGAGGAGTTGGGTTTCGATTACCTCGTCGATCTGTGCACGATCGACAACGACGACGAGACGCCTCGCTGGACGGCAGTATATCACCTCTACGGCTACGGCCATCAACGACATCTTCGGTTGAAGTCCAGTGTGAGCGAGGAGGAGTCGGAGTTTCCGACGGTAACCACCGTGTGGCGCACGGCCAATTGGCACGAGCGCGAGGCGTTTGACATGATGGGTATCCGGTTTGCCGGGCATCCTGACCTGCGCCGCATCCTGATGTGGGAGGGGTATCCGTATTATCCGTTGAGAAAAGATTTTCCGCTGGCCGGCAAGCCAAGCGAGATGCCGGACGTTGCGTTCTCGGATCCGATCCCACTTGAGGGCGGGCCGTTCGTGACGGTTGCCGGAGGAGAGGACGCTTCTGCACGGGAACCGCGGGTGCGCACACCGGAATAGAGAATGGCAGCAACCAAGGACATCGAGGTCAGTGATTCGGCTGCACGTTCTGCGCAGGCTCTGGATGAGTTGCAGGATGTGCAGGGCGAAAAGATGACCCTGAACATGGGGCCGTCGCACCCGGCGACCCATGGTGTGTTGCGTTTGTCATTGGAGATGGATGGCGAGATCATCACGAAGGCGGATCCGGACATCGGCTACCTTCATCGTGGCGATGAAAAGATCGCCGAGAACATGACCTACACCCAGTTCATCCCCTACACGGATCGACTGGACTACCTCGCGCCGCTGGCTAACAACGTGGCCTACGCCTTGGCGGTGGAGAAACTGCTGGGTATCGACAAAAAACTCCCCGAGCGTTGCCAGTACATTCGCGTGATCTGCTGTGAGTTGGCGCGCATTTCGGCACATCTGCTTGGGCTGGGAGCTTTCGCGATGGATGTCGGTGCATTGACGGTGTTTTTGCATACGTTCACCGAGCGCGAAAAAATCTACAACCTGATCGAGGCGCTGACCGGCGCGCGCTTTACGACGACCTACACTCGGATTGGCGGACTGTCGCGAGACCTGCCGGAAGGGTGGACGGACGAATTGGCCAAGTTCACGCAGGAGGTGAGCACAGCCATCGCCGAGGCGGACAAGCTGCTCACGCGGAACAAGATTTTCATCGATCGAACCAAGGACGTGGGCGTGATCACCCGTGAAGAGGCGATCGACTTTGGCCTGACAGGGCCGAACCTGCGGGGGAGCAACGTCGAGTACGACCTGCGCAAGGCGCACCCGTATCTGGTGTACGATCAACTGGACTTTGACGTCCCCTACGGGGAGGTGGGGGATTGCTACGATCGATACCTGATCCGGATGGAGGAGATGCGTCAGAGCGTGCGCATACTCGACCAGTGTCTGGCCAAGCTGCCGGGCGGGCCGGTCAATGTGGATGACGGGAAAATCGTTTTACCGGACAAGCAAAAGGTGCTCTCCAGCATGGAGGAGTTGATTCACCAATTCATGCTAGTGACGCAGGGGCAGGATGCGCCGGCCGGTGAGGTTTATTTTGGTGCCGAAAATCCAAAGGGGGAACTCGGCTTTTACATCTTCAGCAAGGGCGGCGGTGTGCCGTACCGGATGAAGATCCGCGCCCCCTCGTTTGTAAACCTGAGCATCCTTGCCCATTCGCTGCCGGGACACATGATGAGCGATGTGGTGTCTATCATTGGTTCGCTGGATTTTGTGATTGGGGAATGCGATCGATGAGTTTCAAGGTGACAAAGTCGAT
>JAPPPH010000456.1 GCA_028817635.1 Verrucomicrobiales bacterium
TTTTTGAAACGGACCGTCTGCCGGTTCCAGCGTGGCGATCAACTGCTTTAATTCGTCGAGCTGATAATAGGCCTGCGCTTGACCAAGCGCCGCCTCAAGCGCCCGGACGGACTCCGGATAATTTTCAATCAACAACCCGTACGCCTCCGCCGATTTTGCAAATTGGCCAAGCGCAAACTGGGCCTCACCAATCCAGAACAGATACCGGTCCGACCACGTCCCCGCCGCTGAGAGCCCCCCCTGCAGTTCGGTGACCACGCCCTCGAATTGGCCAAGCTGGAATCGCGCCTGATTTTCCATCAGCACCGCCTCCGGCTTTAATAGTGAATCCGGGTACTGCAGAGAAAACGCCTCCAAACGCTCGATGGCGGATGCGTAATTTTCGTTGCGAAAAAATCGCTTGGCCACGTCGAACGCCAACCGCGCCTTCGCCTCCTCTTGTGCGACGGCGGCAGACACCGCTTGGCCAAGCGCTGCCGGCACAGCCGCCACGGCGACCACACTCAACGCAATTAGCAGTGTTCGAGTCAGTGAATTCATTTCCCTTTCAGTAGGTGCTCCATGCCAAGGACACCGGCGAGGAACCGGCCCGTGTGGCTGCCCGGCGCAGCGGCGATCCGCTCCGGCGGTCCCTCGGCAACGATCCGGCCGCCATCGTTGCCTCCTTCTGGCCCCAAATCAATCACCCAATCTGCGGACTTGATGATATCCATGTTGTGTTCGATCACGATGAGGGTGTTGTTGGCATCCCGCAACCGTGCAAGCACATCCACCAAGCGGGCTATATCATGAAAGTGCAGCCCGGTTGTCGGCTCGTCCAAGATGAACAGTGCGTGGTCTCGCGACTGCTTGGTCAACTCAGTCGCCAGCTTGACGCGCTGCGCCTCGCCGCCGCTCAGCGTCGTGCCCTGTTGCCCCAGCTTGAGGTAACCGAGGCCCACCTCGGAAAGCGTGGCGCACGGGTCGCAAATTTTTGGCACCGCTCGAAAGAACGTCATCGCCTCATCGACGGTCATCTCGAGCACATCGGAAATATTCCGGCCCTTGTAGTGAATCTCCAGCGTCTCGCGATTGTAACGTCGGCCGTTGCACGACTCGCACGTCACATAGATGGGAGGCAGGAAGTTCATCTCGATTTTCAGCACACCGCCGCCCTGACACTTTTCGCAGCGACCGCCCTTGACGTTGAAGCTGAATCGGCTTGCCCCATAGCCACGAATCTTCGACGCCGGCAATGCGGCGAACAGGTCGCGAATCTGATTGAAAATGCCGGTGTAAGTCGCCGGGTTGCTGCGAGGCGTTCTACCGATCGGCGATTGGTCAACGACAATCACCTTGCCCAGCGCCTCCTCGCCGCGCAGTTGTTTAAACGCGCCCGGCCGATCCTTCGACTTGTAAAATTTGCGGAACAACGCGCGGCGCAGCACATCGTCGACCAGTGTGCTTTTGCCGGAACCACTCACGCCGGTCACGCAGGTGATCGTCCCAAGCGGCACCTTTAGGTGGACATCCTTCAAATTGTTTTCCGTCGCGCCGAGCACCTCGATGAAGCCGCGGGCGCTGTTCGGTCCGACACGATCGGTGGGCACATCAATCTGGTAATCCCCCCGCAGATACTTCGCCGTAAGCGACTTTTTGTCGGCCTGAACCTTGGCCAGCGAACCGGCAGCGACCACCTCGCCCCCGTGCGCCCCGGCGCCCGGCCCCATGTCGATCACGTGATCCGCGCGCCGGATGGTCTCCTCGTCGTGCTCGACCACCAGCACCGTGTTGCCCAAGTCGCGCAGGCCCTCGAGTGTCTTAAGCAATTGCTCGTTGTCGCGGGCGTGCAGGCCGATGCTTGGCTCGTCGAGAATGTACAACACACCAACCAGCCCGGCACCGATCTGCGTGGCCAACCGGATCCGCTGCGCCTCCCCTCCGCTGAGTGTGCCGCTCGTGCGATTGAGCGTCAGGTAGCCCAGCCCAACGTTCTGCAAAAAACGCAATCGCGAGCTAATCTCATCAATGACATCCACCGCAATTTTTCTGCCCAACTCATCGAGCTGTAGCCCATCAAAAAAGACCAGCGCCTCGTCGATCGACAGGCGGCAGACGTCCATGATCGACAATCCGCCAAATCGAAACTCTCCGTCCGGTTGGTGTTCACTCGACAGCGTCACGGCCAGCACCTCTTCACGTAGCCGCTGGCCGCCACAGGTTTCACAGGCCTGCGGACTCATGAACGCCCGCAGTCGTCGCCGCGTGGTCTCGCTGCTCGTCTCCTCAAACAGCCGGCTGAGGTTGGCCAAAATGCCCTCGAAAGGCTTGGCCGTCACCGTCTCCTTGCCGGCGCGCGTGGATGTAAATGGAATCTCCTCCTCGCCCGAGCCGTGAAACAGCACTTCCTTGAAGCGCTTGGCCAAGCGGCGGTACGGCTTGGCCAAGTCCTGCCCGAAGTGCGCCGCGATCGCCTTCAAAAGACCGTTGTAGTGCACCACCATCCGCGCGCCGCCCTTGGTCCACGGCAGAATCACACCATCCTCCAGCGATTTTTCCGGGTCCCCCACCATCAACCCCTCGTCAAACACCGGCCGTTGGCCCAGCCGCGCACAGGCCGGGCAGGCGCGCTAGG
>JAPPPH010000500.1:0-12480 GCA_028817635.1 Verrucomicrobiales bacterium
ACCTCGCGTAATGGCTTTTGGGGTGGCCAACTGCCGGAGGAGCGGGAGGAGCGGCAGATCATTTTCTTCACCGACCGCGCTATTTATCGCCCCGGCCAGTCGATCCAGTTCAAGGGCATCGCGCTGAAGTGGCATCACGGGAAAAACGAATACGACATCATCAAGGAACAAAACATCACGGTCATTCTGCGCGATCCCAACGGACAGGAGGTCGAAAACTTAAGTCTAAAAACCAACGGGTACGGCTCCCTCTCCGGCAGTTTTACCGCGCCGAAAAACCGGCTCACCGGCCACTACTCGGTTGGCACCAAACATCCGCCCCACGGCCAGACCGGCTTTCGGGTGGAGGAATACAAGCGGCCCAAGTTTCTCGTCGAACTAGGCAAGCCAAAACAATCACCCAAACTGGGCGAGACGGTGGAACTGCAGGGCAAGGCCACCGACTACACCGGCGGGCCGATCGGTGAGGCCACCGGCAAGTTTCGCGTCACGCGACAGGCGCGCTGGCCGGTCTGGTGGCGATGGCATTACTGGCGCGGCGGCCCGATTCATTCGCAGCAAAGGCAGATTGCCCACGGCAAATTTGAAACCAAGCCGGACGGCTCGTTCGTCCTGAGCTTCGACGCCCTCCCGGACAATAATGTGCCGGAGGAAACCGAGCCGACGTTCGTGTACCTGATCCACGCCGACGTCACCGACGGCAGCGGCGAGACGCGCAGCGACAACACGCAGATCAGTGTCGGCTACACCACACTGGCCGCCACGTTGCACGCCGAGGCGTGGCAGACGACGACCAAGCCGGTCGAGTTCACGCTTGGCACCCGGTCGCTCTCCGGCGTGGCCGAGTCGGCCAAGGGCACGCTGACCATTCACGAATTGAAGCAGCCGGAAAAGGTCATCCGGCATCGGCTCGTTCCGGCCGAGCACCCCGTCCCGGAGCCGAAGCCGGTCGACAATAACACCGAGACCTGGCCGCTTGGCCAAGCGGTGTCGACGCAGGACATCGAGACCGACGACAAGGGACAGGCCAAGGCCAAGGCCAAGCTCGGCGTGGGCGTGTACCGTGCGACGTTCGAAACAAGGGATCGTCTGGGCAAACCGGTCAAAGCGATCCACACCCTGACTGTGCTCGATCCCTTGGCCAAGCGCTTGGCCATCCGCTTGCCACAGATCGCAGCCGGCGAAAAACACAGCGTCGAGCCGGGCGAAACCTACCGCCTGGTTTGGGGCACCGGCTACGACACCGGCCGGGCGTTCATCGAAGTCGAGCAGCGGCACAAGATCATCAATCGGTTTTGGACCACGCCGGGCCAGACCCAGCAACTGCTCGAGTTGCCGGTGCAGGAGAAGGACCGCGGCGGGTTCACCGTGCACATCACGCAAGTGCGCGAGAACCGGCTGCTGCACGGCTCGCACCGGGTCGAGGTGCCGTGGAGCAACAAGGATCTCAAGGTCAAGTGGACCCGGCTCAACTCCAAGCTGCGCCCCGGCCAAGAGGAGACCTGGACAGCCACCGTGACCGGGCCGGACGCCGAGAAGGCGGTCGCCGAGATGGTGGCCACGCTTTACGACGCCTCGCTGGAGACATTCGCCCAGCATTACTGGCATCAGAAATTCTCGATCTTCCGCTACGACTACTCCTCGGCCAACGTCACGTTTCACAACCAGGGCCGCAGCCTGAACAGCTTCCTCGGTAGTTGGAACCGCACCACAGTCTCGAGCGGAAACTATCGTTACTGGGAATTCCCACCGGAGATCACTCGGACACCGTTCCGCTACTACCCCGGGATGATGCGCGGGGGGATCATGACCAAGTCCCGCGCCCGGTCGAACGCTGTGCCCATGATGGCACCCATGGCGGAATCCGCCTCCGCGGGCGGCTTGGGCTTGGCTGTGGACGCTGCCGCGAGCGGGGCCGGGGAGGCGCTCGGTGAGCCGGCTGCCAACGCCGACTTTTTCGCGCAGGCGGACAAGGACGGCAGCGGGGCAACCACGCAAGGCGGGGCCGAAGCACAGGTGTCCGTCCGGAAAAACCTCAACGAGACGGCGTTCTTTTTCCCGCACGTGGTCTCCAACGAAAATGGCGAAGTGGAGCTGACGTTCACCATGCCGGAGGCGTTAACGGAGTGGAAGCTGATGGCGTTCGTGCACGACAAACAGGTTCGCTCCGGGTTCATCGACGGCAAGACTGTCACATCGCTCGACCTGATGGTGCGCCCGAACCCGCCGCGTTTTCTCCGCGAGGGAGACGTGCTGGAGTTCACCACGCGCGTGTTGAACACCGGCGAAACCGCCCGCGCCGGCTCCGTGAAGCTCGACCTGAAAAACGCGGTCACTGACGACGATGCCGATGCCCTGCTCGGCAACACCAAGCCGGAGCAGGCGTTCACAATTCCCGCCGGGGAGTCGCGCAGTTTTTCGTGGCGCCTCACCGTGCCTAACGGCGCGCCGACACTTGTCTACCGAGTCACTGCCTCCGCGGGCGATCAGGCGGATGCCGAGGAAAACTATCTGCCCGTGCTCTCCCGCCGCATCCTCGTTACCGAGTCGTTGCCGCTGCCGATCCGCGACAAGGGCACGAAGAAATTTCAGTTCGACAAACTGATCGCCTCCGACCAATCGGACACGCTCGAGCACCAGTCGCTCACCGTGCAGGTGGCATCCAACCCCGCCTGGTACGCCGTGCTCGCCCTGCCCTACCTGATGGAGTATCCGCACCAGTGCACCGAGCAACGTTTCAACCGGCTGTACGCCAACTCGCTCGCCGCGCACATCGCCAACTCCGACCCACGCATTCGGCGTGTGTTCGACCTGTGGAAGGGCACCGACGCGCTCGATAGTCCGCTCGAGAAAAACGAGGACCTCAAGAGTCTGCTCCTGCTCGAAACGCCGTGGGTGCGAGAGGCCAAGAACGAAAGCCAGGCCCGGCGCAACGTCGGCATACTGTTTGACAAAAACCGCCTCGACACCGACGCAAAACGGCTGTTCGAGCAACTCACCAAGGCACAAAACTCCGACGGCGGTTGGCCGTGGATGCCCGGCGGCCGTAGCAACGATTACATCACGCTCTACGTCACCACTGGCTTCGCCCGGCTGCGGCATCTCGGCGTCGAAAATGTGAATGTCAGCCTCGCGGTCAAGGCGCTCGCCCGGCTCGATAACTGGATGCAAAAACGGTACAACCGCATCAAGCGCAATGGTAATTTGGACAAAAACAACCTGAACCAGACCATCGCGCTCTACCTCTACTGCCGCAGTTTTTACCTGAAAGACAAGCCGGTCCCGGTCGCGAACAAGACTGCGTTCGACTACTTTGTCGGCCAGGGCAAAAAGCATTGGCTGACGCTAGGCAACCGCCAGTCCAAGGCGCACGTCGGCATCGCGCTGCATCGACTTGCCGACAAGGAAACGCCGGCCGACATCGTCACGTCGATCCTCGAGCACAGCGTCACCACCGAGGAACTCGGCATGTTCTGGCGCGACACCGAACACTCGTGGTGGTGGTACCGCGCCCCGATCGAGACGCAGGCCATGATGATCGAGATGTTTAACGAGATTTCACAGGACAAGGAAGCCGTGCGCGAATGTCAGGTCTGGCTCATCAAGCAAAAGCAGACGCAGGCCTGGAAAACCACCAAGGCCACCGCCGACGCCGTCTACTCCATCCTGCTCGGGGGCGACAATCTGCTCGCCTCAACCAAGCTCGTCGAAATCTCGCTTGGAGGCAAAAAGGTCGAGCCCAGAAATGTCGAAGCGGGCACCGGTTTTTATCAGCAGAAATTTGGCCGCGGCGAAATCAACTCAGCGCTTGGCCAAGTGCAGATGACCAAGCACGACGCCGGCGTCGCCTGGGGCAGCGTGCACTGGCAGTACCTCGAGGACATGACCAAGATCACCCCGCACACCGCCACCCCGCTGCGCTTGGCCAAGGAGATCTACATACGTGAGGATGAAAAATCGGGTCAAGTACTCAAGCCTCTCAACCGCGACCTCAAGCCGGGCGACGAACTCGTCGTGCGCCTGGTTTTGCGGACCGACCGCGACATGGAATTTGTCCACCTGAAGGATCAGCGGGGCAGCGGCACCGAGCCGGTCAACGTGCTTTCCCACTACAAGTATCAGGATGGCCTAGCCTACTACGAGTCCACCCGAGACGCCTCCAGCCACTTCTTCATCGACTACCTTCCCAAGGGCACCTACGTCTTCGAGTACCCGGTGAAAGTGTTCCACCGCGGCCGTTACCAGACCGGTATCGCCAACATCCAAAGCATGTACGCCCCGGAATTCAACAGCCACAGCGCCAGCCACTGGCTTGAGGTGAAGTGAGGCTTATTGGGGTTTGAATATATTTACAGGGATAATTTTTGCGATATTCGAAAAATCCCTGTCCGCGCTGAACACGGCAAAGTCCCGATTGATTGCTGCCGCAGCGATGAGGAAATCGGTGTGTGATGCCTGGACGCCCTTGGCCATGCATCGATTGCACAAATCCGCGGCGAACTCGTAATCTTTTGTCACCAATTTCAGGTTCGGAAAAGCAGACAACCGATTGCGGAGCCGCTTGAATTGGGACTCGCTTTTGATTCCGGAAAGTAACTCCTGCCGTATTGAGCCCATGAGCACCACCAAGCCCTGTTCGATTAACCGCGAAAGGGAATTCACTTCCGGCCCGGGATGTACCTCCCGCCGACGCAATGCGAGAGACCATACCGATGTATCAACGATGACTTTCAAGGGCGTCGACGGAGTTTGCGGTGATCATATTTTTCGTCGTAATCCACCGTTCCAAACAGGTCGAGAACCTCTAACTGCTTCCGTCGGGCAATGTACTCCGTCAGCGCATCAGTGACCGCTGCTTTTTTGCTGCGGTGTCGCCCCACCGTCACCGCTTCCTCCAGCAAAGCCTGATCGATATCCAAATTTGTAGCCACGCACAAACAATCGCACAATATATTGTGCGAACACAAGTCCATTTTTGCCGGTTATAGGAAAAAGATGCAGATATTTAAGAGTCCTCTTAACCAGTGAAACCCGTGTCCGGTTCTTAGTCGTTTAGGCCAAAATACCGTGGACGATTTCGCCGTGGACGTCGGTCAGGCGGAAGTCGCGACCGCCGTAGCGGTAGGTCAAACGTTCGTGGTTCAGCCCGAGGAGGTGCAGGATGGTCGCGTGCAGGTCGTGGACGTGCACCTTGTTTTCCGCGGCGTAGTAGCCGTAGTCGTCGGTGGCTCCGTAGCGGAGCCCGCCCTTTACGCCGCCGCCGGCCATCCACATGGTGAAGCCTTCCGGGTTGTGGTCTCGCCCATCGCTATTTTGGGCAGTGGGCGTGCGGCCGAATTCTCCTCCCCAGATTACAAGCGTGTCGTGCAGCATGCCGCGCGATTTCAAGTCCTTCAGCAAACCGGCCACCGGCTGGTCGATCTCAGCACAATTGCGCTCGAGACAAAACTTCATGTTGCTGTGCTGATCCCACTGCTCCTGCGGCATCCGATCCTGACTGTGCGTCACCTGGATGAACCGCACTCCCCGCTCGGCAAATCGCCGCGCCAACAAGCACTGCATCCCGAAGTTGCTGCTCTCCTTTTTGTCGATGCCGTAAAGCGTCTTCGTCGCAGCGGTCTCCCGGGAGGTGTTCAGCACCTCGGCACTTTCGCGCTGCATCCGAAACGCCAGCTCGAAGGAATGGATTCGCCCCTCGAGCGCAGCGTCCGGCCCGGTTTCATCGAGCTGCTTCTTGTTCATCTCGCGCAGCAAATCCAGTTGGAGCGACTGCTGATCGCGGTTGAGTCGGGTGTTTTTTGTGAAACGAAACTGCGCGTTTTCCACTGGCGCGTTGGGATAGCCCGGCGTGCCAAGCGAGATGCCGTGGTACGCCGCCGGCAAAAACGCCGAGCCGTAGTTGTACACCCCGCCGTGCAGGCTGGTCGGACAGATGGTCACAAACCCGGGTAGGTTTCGGTTTTCCGTGCCGAGTCCATAGTTGATCCACGAGCCCATGCTGGGGCGGATGAAATTGTCGCTGCCGGTGTGCAGCTTGAGCAGCGCCCCGCCGTGCGCCGCGTTCGACCCGTACATCGAGTTGATAAACGCGATGTCATCCACACAGGTGGACACCTGCGGAAACAAACTGCTGACCGGCATGCCGCACTGGCCGCGTGGCGTGAATTCCCAGTGTGACTTGAGCAGGTTTTGCGTGGTCGAAAACTGGACACGCGGCTTGGCGAAGGGTAGCGGCTTGCCGTGGTCGCGCGTCAGTAGTGGCTTCTCGTCAAACGTGTCCACGTGCGACGGCCCGCCGTGCATGAACAGAAAAATCACCCGCTTGGCCTTGGGCTCGAAGTGCGGCCGCTTGGGCGCGAGCGGATCCGGCTTTACTTGGGCAAACCCGGACTCGGCCAGCAGCGACAGCAGCGCGAGGTTGCCAAAACCGGCCGCCGACCGTCGCAGCATTTCGCGTCGGCTGATCGATCCGTTGTTAGAAAAATCGTTCATCAGTTGAGGTACAAAAACGGGTTCGACTGCAGCAGCACTTGGCAGAAGGCGGCCCAGCTTTGTTCATCGCGCTTGGCCAAGGGCAGTGACTCCGGCAGCGCTTGGCCAAACCGCTCGACAAACTTCATCGCCGCAGCCAACTCCGATGCGCTTGGCTTCCGGCCAAGCGTGGTCTCATACAGGAAACCAACTCGCTTCTCCGGCCCACCGTGACTGCGCTTGGCCAAGGCCTCGGCCTGCTGCATCAGCCAGTCGTTGTTCAGGAAAAAAAGCGCCTGCGTCGCAACGTTCGTGGCATTGCGTCGGCCGGTGGGCGTGCCCGGATCGGGGAAGTCAAACGCATCGAACAATTCGTAAACATGGGTGCGATGCACCGGAACGTAAATCGCGCGGCGCGTGATCCCGCGGTAGATTTCATTGTTGCGGTCGAGTTCATCCGAGGTCGGATCCTGCGTTTTGACGACGGCAGCCAGCCCACCCATCTGAAGATCCAGCCGTCCCGCCATCTGCAACAGGCTGTCGTGGATGACCTCGGCCTCCATGCGACGGCGGTTCATACGCCAGAGCAGGGTGTTTTCCGGATCGGCCTCGGCGGCGCGGGCATTGTTCGCGGTGCTCATCTGGTACGCGCTAGAGCGGAGGATCAACCGGTGAAGATGCTTGATCGACCAGCCGCTGCGGATGAGTTCCGATGCCAGCCAGTCGAGCAATTCCGGATGCGTCGGCTTGGCTCCGCGAATCCCAAAGTCGTCCGGCGTGCGAACCAGTCCGTTCCCGAAGTGCCAATGCCACACACGGTTGGCTATAACGCGCGCCGTCATCGGATGCTCGTCGTCTGTCAGCCAACGCGCGAGCTGCAACCGGCCGCTGGTTTTATCATCGACGCGATGACGTTCGCCGAAGTCAAACGGCATCGGCACGCCTCGCGGCGCTGTCTCGCCGAGCGTGAGGTAGTCGCCCCGGATGTGCACGGCCAAGTCCTCGATCTTCCGGTCCTCCACCGCCATCGCCGTGGGTAGTTTGGGCATGGTCGACGCGATCTTGGCCAAGCGCTCGCGATTGGTCTTGAGCTGAGTCAACGACGCCTCGGCGAAACTGCCCTCGATCCCCTCCGGCAACGCAAACGGCCCCTTCGCGTCCTTCACGAATTCCACCAGTTGTTTTTGTTCCGGTGTGGCCTTGGCCGGTTCCCAGCCACGCGCCTCGTCGAACAGCGCCCGGTAATGGTTCGCGACCGCACGCAGCGAGTTGGGCGTGAAACCACTGAACCAGTCGCGCACCAGCGCGAACTCGCTGCCCGGCGCTTGGCTAGGCGGACGACAGACACCGGAACGAATGTCGTTGGCCAAGCGCTTGGCCTCTGTGCGAAATGTCAGGCGCGGCAGCTTGGCATACTCGAGCCACACATGAAAAAGCGGATCGCCCTCCTGCTCGGCGCGGGTCAAGCGGTCGGCCCAGTTTTTCAACACAACCGGCACCAGCCCCTCCTCGGCGGCGATCTGATTAAGGTCGCGCGGTGCCCAACCCTCGTCGGCGTCGGCAACCGCGTTGGTCTTCGGCAGCGGCGCCTCGATGATTAGCACCTTGTCGATATGCGACATCAACGGCTCAGACTGAATTCGCAAAACGTGTTTACCCGCCTTCAGTCTAAACACGCCCTCCACGACCCACTTTTGATGTTCCGGCATCCAGCCGCCGGTGGTTTTGCTGACCGCTTCCGGCTGGACAACCTGACCATCGATCAGCAACTGCCCCGGGCGCGCATGCAACGCGGCATAGCGCAGCTCAATCTGGTAGTTGCCGGTGAACGGCAGTTCGATGTCGTACTCGGCAAAATTCTTTTGACCACCGGGATCACTGATAATGCCGATCTCCTTCCCGTAGTTGTCGCGATCCACCGAGACGTTGCCCCGGTCAAAATCCTCCGCCTCGAACAGCAACCCCCTGCCCTTGGCCAGCCGCTCCATCGCCACCGGGCCAAGCGGTTCCGGTTCGCCGATCATCCGTCGCCGGGCAATCACCTCATTGGCACCGAGGAGATACTTGGCGGTATCCTGTTGCACCCGGACCCCAAGTGCCTCGCGTGCCTCGCGGCTGATCGTCTCGTTGGCCTTTTTGAGTTGTGCCGACTCGTCGCGGGCATTTTTCAATGCCGCCATCTCGGTGGCGGTGCCGACTTCGCGCTCGTGCCAGTCGGCCACGATGTTGTAGTGCTCCATCGTGTAGGTGCTCTTGAAGATGCCGGCCATCGAGTAGTAGCTCTTCGTCGAGATCGGGTCGAACTTGTGGTCATGACACCGCGCACAGCCGATGCTCAGCCCCATGAACGCCTTGCCGATCGTGTCGATCTGCTCGTCGATGATGTCCAACTCCATCTTGCGAGGATCCGGCTCGGCCAGAATCTTTGTGCCGATCACGAGAAAACCGGTCGCGATGATCCGCCGCCGAGCCGACTCGGGATCCTCATCCGCGGGCATCAGATCGCCGGCAATCTGCTCCTGCACAAATTCACTAAACGACTGGTCACGATTGAAAGCGTCGACCACATAGTCCCGATACTTGTTGGCATTGGGGAAATACTTGTTCTCGTCGCCGCCGTTCGAGTCGCCGTAACGCGCCACATCGAGCCAGTGCCGCCCCCAGCGTTCGCCGTAACGTGGTGAGGCAAGTAACCGTTCCACTGCGTTGGCCCATGCCTGCGGCGACGTGTCCGTCTCAAACGCCCGCAGCTCCTCCGGTGTCGGCAACAGGCCGGTGAGGTTGACCGTCACGCGCCGAAGCAGGTCACGCCTGGCCGCCGGCTTGGCCGGCTCCAGCCCGGCCGCCTCCAGTTTGGCTAATACAAAGGCGTCAATCGGCGACTGCACCCACGCCCGGTTTTCCACCCGTGGCAACGCCGACCGCTTTACCGGTTGAAACGACCAGAAGTCCAACCCAGCCGGCTTGGACGAATCCCCAGCCGCTTGGCCAAGCGTTTGGCCAAGCAACGGAACGGATGCCAATCCGATTATTTTCCAAAAAGCCCTCAAGTGACGCCCAAATGATCGACCATGCAGCCATTTTGGCAACCCATTTTGCTTGGCCGGAGTGATGTGTTTGCATAGTTTTCCGCCGTGATTCACCTGTCTCGCATCTCATCGTACCTGACCTTTGCGGCCACCGTTTCCTTTTCCGCGCTTGGCCAAGCGGAAGACGTCAAGTTGACCGGTAAGCCGTACATCGACATGAACTACGGGCCATACCTCAGCGCCTCGATCGAGGTCGGCCCGGGCAACATCGCCTACAAGGGCATCGCGATCCGGCTCGACGAAGGCCCGGGTGGCGTGTCAAAGGGCAACAAATTCGTGGTGTTCGAGACGGACACACTGCGCATGGCGGCGGCCTGGAGCGGCGACAAGTTCATCGACTGGCGCAGCATTGTTTACGATGGCAGCCACGGCACTCACCCGAAGCTCGTCGGCGAGCGGTTGTTCACCAACCCGGTCGCCCCCGGCTGGGCCAAACCGGGCACGGACAATTTTGAGGATCCCCGCCTGCGCGGGCTCGACAAGAAACCGTACGGCCCGCTGCCCCGCAACTGGGGCCAATGGCAGGGGCTCGGCCTGCACGACAACCGCGTGATCCTGCACTACAAGATCGCCGGTCGCCACGTGCTCGAGTCGCCTTCGTACAGGGAAAACGACAGCGTCGGAGCCGTGGTCCGCACGATGAATTTTGAGGAGCGCGACGAGGACATCGTGCTGCAGGTCGTCAAGGGCGAAGGTCAGGCCAAGGTCACGACCCACGACGGCATCTCGGTGGCCAAGTTTGAAAATGGCCTCGCCGTGGCGCTCTCGGCCGAGGCCGGCGGGGCCAAGTTCGCTGCGACTGATGACGGGCATTTGCGTCTGGCCATTCCTTCCGGCGGATTGCTCGCGCTCAACCTCGCCATCGCGAACGGTAAGGCGGAGGCCTTGGCCAAGTTGGTAGGCTCGCTTGGCCAAGCGGAGAATCTTCTCGAAACATTTCAACAAGGCAGCGGCCGCCGCTGGACCGAGACCATCAAGACCAAGCCCCGCCGCTTGGGCAAGCCGGGGGCATTCGTCACCGAGATCATCACTTCGCCGGACAAGAATCCGTACCGCTCATGGATGCGTCTCGGCGGCTTCGACTTTTTCGAGGGCGGCGACCGCGCGGCTGTCTGCACGTGGATGGGCGACGTTTGGATCGTCGAGGGCATCAACAGCGACCCGCAGGAGTTCACATGGACCCGCATCGCGACCGGCATGTTTCAGCCGCTTGGCCTGAAGATTGTTGAAGGCAAAATCTACGTCACCTGCCGCGACCAGATCACGGAATTGGTGGACACCAACGACGATGGCGAAACCGACTACTACAAGGCGTTCAATCACGATGCACAGGTGACCGAGCATTTCCACGAGTTTGCGATGGATCTGCAGACCGATGCTTACGGAAATTTCTACTACACCAAGGCCGCGCGCCACGCGAAGACCGCGCTCGTCCCGCAACACGGCACACTCATCAAGGTGACGCCGGACGGCCAATCCAGCGAGATCATCGCCAGCGGTTTCCGCGCGCCCAACGGCGTCTGCGTCAACCCGGACGGCACGTTTTACGTGAGCGATCAGGAGGGCCACTGGACGCCGAAGAACGAGATCAACCTCATCGAAAAGGGCAAGTTTTACGGCAACCTCATGGGCTACCACAAGGGCCTCACCGAAGCCGACATCACCTCGCCCATCGTCTGGATGCACAACGACTTTGACCGCTCCCCCGCCGAGCAACTCTGGGTGAACAGCGACAAATGGGGCGGCCTCGGCGGCCAACTCCTCAACCTCTCCTACGGCACCGGCTACGTCTACGTGATCATGGAGGAAAAAGTGAACGGCCGCGCCCAGGGCGGCGTGGTGCGCATCCCTGATTTTGATTTCCCGACCGGCGTCATGCGCGGCCGCTTTCACCCGGGCGATGGTCAACTCTACGCCTGCGGCCTGTTCGGCTGGGCCGGCAACAAAACGCGCCCCGGCGGATTCTACCGGCTCAAGCACACCGGCAAACCGGTGCACGTACCGGTCGCCATCAACGCGCTCAAGGAAGGTGTGTCGCTCACCTTCACCCACGAACTCGATCCCGAGACGGCGGCCGATCCCGAGAGCTACCTCGTCAAGCGATGGAGCTACAAGCGCACTCGCAACTACGGTTCACGCGACTACAAAGCCGACGGTAGTCAGGGCCGCGACACTGCAAAAGTGATCGGCGTGAAAATCTCCAAGGACAAAAAATCGGTCCTCCTGCAGATCGCCGACATGAAGCCGATCATGCAAATGCAGATCGAATACAAGATCGATACCGCGGACGGTGAATACCTCTCCCACCGAATCCAAAACACCATCCACGCCATCGGCAACAACGGCCCGTTTGCAAAGAAATAGCGCTTGGCCAAGCGCTTGGTTTCGAATTAGTCCAGCGCATCCTCGATGGCGTCATCGAGACCGGACATGGGGTGGCCGTGCCAGACTACGGCTCCATCCTTCACCACAAAAGCGTGGGGGATGCCATTTACGCCGTACCGGCCCATGTACTCACGGGAGGTGGCGTCACGATCATCGATTGCCACTGTATAGTCCATCTCTGAGCCCATCCCCTTGACGAACGGCTCCACGGTTTTGAGTGGTTCACGGCTGATTCCAATGATTTTGACACCCCGATCCTTGAATCGATCTTGAAGCTTGGTTAAGTGCGGGATGCTGGTTCGACAAGGTGGACACCATGTCGCCCAAAACTCGACGACATTGACGCCCTCGGAAAGATCGACTTCCTCTCCCTTGACCCATTTTGCAATAACCAGTTCGCCGGCCGGTTTACCATCTAAATCGAGTTCTTTTCCTTCCTTGGATTTAGATTTGCCACCGTGTTTACGAAGGAGTTCGGGGATTTATATTTTTGGCTCTTTTTGCTCAGGCGTGTCGATCTCGATTTCAGTTTATG